>DOEZ01000157.1 GCA_003532715.1 Planctomycetaceae bacterium | reverse complement strand
ACCGCGATCCTGCCCGACGTCTTACAGGACGACCTTTTCACGTACCTCCCTTACAACGTCATCAAATCGCTGACCGAGAACATTACCGACAAGTCCCACGGCGACCCGCTCGTCATCGGCGGCCGGCGCGCCACTACGAGCGGCGCCTTGAATGGGTACATGGACGACATTGCCGTCTATCGCGGCGCCCTTTCCGTGACCGACGTCGGCACGCTCTACAACGCGTCCGGCCTGAGCGCCGGCACGATTGCCACCCCGGGCATCACCCCGGTGATGGTCCAGAATTTCGAGACCAACCTGAATCGCTCGTCCCAGACGCTCGGCGTCCTCCCCGACAACTACGGCAGTTACGACGCCGCGATGAAGGAGTTCCGGCAGGTCACCGATGCGACGCGCGGGCAGGTGCTCGAGGTGAACGGCCTGGCCAACGTCAACGAATACATAAACTATGGCGACGTGCTCGACCCGATGAGCGACAGCTACACGGTCGCGATGTGGTTCAAGCTCGACGACACCGGAATGAACCAGACGTTGATGAGCAAGGGCACGAATACCTCGTCGGGCGACGAGGGATGGGCCGTCATTTATCTCGCGTCGTCCGACGCGCTTCTCGTCCGCGGAAACGACGACGTAGACGAAGTAACTGATAAAAAAATGGCCGTGAGAACGGCATTGACCGTCGGCGACGACCAGTGGCATCACGTGGCCCTGGTCATCGACCAACAGACCGGTCTGTTCGAGGCTTATCTCGACGGGCTCGGCTCCGGCGCGACCGGCGACGCCAACGGTTGGGTGCCTGATCTTGATGATGAATTCTTGCCCGCAATCAACTTCCCGCCGGGCACGGTGTTCGACTCGCCGCAACCGTTACTCCTTGGGCATAATGGCGACACGGCGACAGGCGGCAACTCAAGCCCCATGGTGGGTCGCCTCGACGACTTTGCCGTATGGAACCGGGCGCTGAGCGCGGCGGAGATCATGGGAATCTACGACGGCACCCTGACTTTCCCCGTTGTCACGCCCCCGAACGACATTCCGGGCGACGCCAACAACGACGGCACGGTAGACGACGCCGACGCCAAGCTGATGGCTTCGAGTTGGGGCAAGTCGGGTAATGCGACCTGGGCGGACGGCGACTTTAACGGCGACCTGAACGTCGACGCGAGCGACGCGGCGATCCTGGCCGCCAATTGGGGATACGTCTGGACCCCCGGCGGCGAGGCAAGTGCAGTCTCCGCCGTGCCCGAGCCTGGCGCGGTCGCGCTGGTACTGACGCTGCTGGCCGCCGTCGCCACGGCCTTCGGCCGCCGACGGTTTGTAGCATAGCCGCCCCCGGCTGTGCGGAAAATCATAGGGTGCGTCGAGACGCACCACGAAAGACTGAGTGAGTGCCGTTGTTTATTCGACGGAGATGGGTTCTGACGGGTGAGAGGAGAATTCGGCGGGCATGGCGCCGGCACGCGGCGCCATGCCCAACAGCCCGCGCAATCTGTTTCTGAAAAAGAGAGTGTTAATTCACGTCTCGCTGGTGTATCGCAGCTTGCCGCTGAAAGGATCGTTCTTCAAATACCGGCGGTATTGCCCGCGACCTTCGCGAACCGCTGATCTTTCCGGTAAGCTGTGCGATGTGCGACCCAAACCTCCATCCACGGAGAAGAGTAGATGCGAACTGCCATCCTTGTGATCGCGACGGTGATTGCCGCCGTGTGGCTCTTTGGCTGCTATATCCAAGGTGATTCGCCCGAGGCTGCCTTTGGTTCCAACACGCGGGTTCTTTCCGCGAATTCCTCGCCAAGTGATTTACATGGTCCAAACGAGGGTGGCGGGGGCTCGGACGCCGAGGTGGGAGACGCTGATTCGGATCCCGCGTTCGAGGCCGCGCGGACGAACGACCCGGCCCTCGAAAGGGCCAGAGCCGAAACCCCGGCGTCGAAGTCGAAACCTCTGCGAATCCTGGTCATCGGTGCTCATCCGGCGGACATCTTCGATCAATCCGGTGGAACCATGGCCCACCACGTACAACGCGGCGACTGGGTTGGTTGCGTGGTCGTGACGCACGGCAGTCGCGTTCACGACAAGGTCGTGTCCGACGAGATGTTCCGCCGCGAGGAGATCCCCGATGCGGCCGAATTAGAAAGAATCATCCTTGAGCGCGCGGAGGTGAAGACCAAGGAGATACTGCGGGCTTGTGCGATCTTGGGCGTTCGCTCGGAAGACGTCTATTTCCTCGGGGCCGATGATGCCATTCTCCTCGTCAACGAGCCGACAATCCGGCAGTTGGCCCGATTGATCCGCAAGCTTCGTCCGAACGTCGTCATAACGCATTTTCCACTCGAGGATGCGGGCATCGCGAGCCAGCACGCCACGGCCGGCCAGATGGCGATGCATGCGATCAATTTCGCGGGCTCCGTCGATCCGGGCGACAAGACGCCTCCCCATAAGGTGACGCAGGTCTTCTTTTTTGGAATTGGGGCCGCGGCGACGCGAACCGACCTCTGGAGTTCGAGGGGTGGGTTCCACAACGACATCTTCATCGACATCACCGACGTGGCCGCCAAGAAGGTCGCTTCTTTGGATGCGCTAGTCTCGCAAGGATACGGTGGCGCCTATGCGAGGAAGCGCATCGAGTTTAGCGACGGAGCGTTCGGAAGTCGTGTCAAAGTGCCCTATGCGGAAGGATTTATCAGCCTGAAGTCGACCACCCATTACTTTCTCCCCGTCTCGGAAATCGATTTGGCGCACTCCAAGTCTTCAGACCACGAGTCGATTTCTCGCAGCAGTTTCCGAGTGGATGTACCCCCTCCACGTGAGGTCGAAAGGTAATGATCTTGACCGGTTCCCCTGAAACACGGAGTTGGAGGATGAATCGCATGACTCGCCGCAAACAAGTCCCGGGGTTTACGCTCGTGGAACTCCTCGTGGTCATCGCGATCATCGGCATTCTGATCGCGTTGCTTCTGCCGGCGGTTCAGGCGGCGCGCGAGGCGGCCCGTCGCATTTCATGTTCCAACAACATGAAACAATGCGCTCTGGGCGTACTGAACTACGAGAATGCGCACGGTTGTTATCCGACCGGCCTGATCATGACCGACTTGTACCTGGGCCACACGACCCAGACACTGCTCCTGAGTTATGTCGGACAGGAAGCGCTGGCGGCTCAATACGATTTCAGAGTGCGCATGCATGATCCACCCAACGAAGACGTCAACGACGCCTCGATCTCGACGTTCAATTGCCCAAGCGACCCGAATACGGGGGTCTTGCCGGACTTCGTGAATTACGGGCACTCGAACTTCGTCGTTTCGCTCGGTTCGGTTCAGCTCATCGAGGTCGTTCGGAACCAGGACTACGACAGCAACGGGATGTTTCGGTGGAACGAGCCGCGACGCGCCACCGATCTCGTCGACGGCACGGCGACGACCGCCCTGGGCAGCGAGGTCCTTTCGGGCGAGGCAAGCGCCGGCGGCGCGGGACTATGGGACACTCGCGGCATGTGGGCCGTCCAATACGTGGGAGCTTTCTCCTATCTTCATCTGTACACGCCCAATACGAGCATCGGCGATGCACCCTCCGCCGTCCGATACGAGCGATGCGTTCACGCCGACTACATGCCCTGCAACGCGAACTTGCCAAGCAAGGTCGAATACTCGGGGGCCTACGCTTCCGCTCGCAGCCTCCATCCGGGCGGCGTCAACGTAGTCTTTGCCGACGGGCACGTCGATTTTGTGGCCGACACGATCGATCTGGCAATCTGGCGACGTCTGGGCCAAATCGACGACGGTGGTTCCATTCCGCCCGGCTTCAAGAGTATGTAACGACGCGTGCCGTCGGCGCCCAAGGTAACATCGTCATGAATCGATCCTGGATCCCCACGCGGCGGCATTCCTGCTTTGGTCTCCTGTTGTTGGCGGCCATCGCGTCGACGGTCGGCTGCGGTGACAATCGCCGCCAGGGCATCGAGGGCACCGTCACCTTCGACGGCCAGCCGGTCCCCAACGGCAACATCTCGTTCATTCCCCAGGGCGACGCGAGGGGGCCAACGGCCGGAGCCGTCATCAAGGACGGCCGCTTCACCATCGACCGCGCCCGCGGAACGTTCACCGGCACCTTCCGCGTCGAGATCGTCGCCGCGCGAGAGACCGCCGAAACCGTCGCCGACCCGGTTACCGGCGAGCGTGTCTCGCTGCGCGAGCAGTACATCCCCGCCAAGTACAATGTCCAGAGCGAATTAACCGCCGAAATAGAGGCGGGCGGGTCGAATCGACTGAAATATGAGTTGACGTCGAAGTAACGCCGCCAAGAGGGGCGCTTTTTCAAGCAGTTGACTTAACAGGTTGACCGTCTGCGCGTGACCCTATTGGAACGGAGCCGCACTCCAATGAGCAACAAACAAACGAACCGCTCGGAACACGAAATCGGACGCCGCGAGTTTCTGGCGCGCACGGCAATGGGCGGTGCTGCCTTGGCGATCGGATCGTTACCGACGTCGCGCGGCGTCGCGGGAGCCGAGGGCGACCCAGCCACCCGGCCCGAATGGCTCCGTCAGTGCCAGCAGCGTACTCCGCTGGCTCCGCCACCCCTCGTCAGCCAGGTACGGCACAGCCGGCTTTGTTACGACCCAGGAAGGTATTGCGGCCATCCTCGCCAAGGGATCATTCAGTACTTCGGCAACGGCGAGATCATCGTCGGCCACAACCATGCGCCGTGCGAATACAAAAAGGCCGGGGACGCGCGGCATGGCTTGGGCGGCTACCACTCCCGGGCCAAGCTGCTCTTGCAGCGCAGCCTTGATGGCGGACAAACCTGGCCCGAGGACCAAAACGTCGTGGTTTACGACGAGACCATCTCGACGGAAGCGAAACGGGCGTTTCTCTACCAGAAAGACGCACCGCGCGACGAGTGCGACATGTTCCATCCCGAATCGGTCTTCTTCTTCGGCCGCACCTTCCTTCCGGATCGGGGCGAGAAGGAAGTCTGCTTCGCGCTGCGGTCGGTGGACAAGGGCCGAACTTGGGAGAAGACGCCCACGATCATCGAACATCCCGACGGCGCGGATGTCCACCTGCACAAGGACTGCTACCCGGTGGTGCGCATGCCCGACGGAAAGACCCTGTTAGCCGATGTGCCCATCAAAGTGCATGGAGAGGGGGTGGCTATCTTCGCCTCGACCGACAACGGCTTGACATGGCAGTACCGGTCAAACGCGGTGAAGGATATTTCGGGTACGGGTCGTTTTACGTATCCCGGACTGCTTCTACTGCCAAATGGCGAAGTTCAGTGCTATTCGTTGCACATTTCCCGTAAGGCGGATTGTCACGACCACTGGAAGGTCGACGGCCTCAAGGACGCGATCTGCGTGTGTCGCAGCACCGACGGAGGGCACACGTGGAGCGATCCCGCGCCGATCGTGGGCAAAGGCATGGACTGCTGGACGCCGCTGGGCGACCGCGCGGAGGGGTCCAATGTCTATCGCTCGCCGTGGCCCCTGCTATTGGCCGATGGCCGGATTCTCGTACTCTTCGGGCGACGGCGGTTTCCTTACGGAATCGGCGGCACCGTGAGCGAGGACGGCGGAACGACCTGGAGCAAAGAATTCGTGATCCGCGCCGGCCAGTGCAGCGTGCCGGATCTGGGATACCCGGTCGCCTGCCAACTCGAAGACGGCAGCATCTTTACCGCGTATTACTACAATACTCCAGGCGGAACTTCCAAAACGGCCGTCCGCTACATCGCCGGCACGTCCTTCCGCCTCGGTTGATGAGCCGTGCCGGGCAGAGCACGGGGGTCAGCACCTTCAACGCAGTGTGCGAAACACAAGTCCGAAGCGCAAACGAGCATAGATCGTTTCAGAATAATCGCTTGCGATTCGGGCTGGTATGGGCCGGTGAATAACCCGGGCTAAGGCGTTTTGGCTCGCACCTCTTG
>DOEZ01000498.1 GCA_003532715.1 Planctomycetaceae bacterium | reverse complement strand
GACCGTGTCCTTGAGCTGCGTGCCGCGGACGATCGAGTCTTCGCAGAACAAAATCCGCCGGTCGCGAATCATCTCGCGAATGGGGATGAGTTTCATCCGCGCGACCAGGTCGCGAACCCGTTGGTCCTGGGGCATGAAGCTGCGCGGCCAAGTGGGCGTGTACTTGACGAACGGCCGGCCATAGGGGATGCCCGCCTCGTTCGCGTACCCAATAGCGTGCCCGGTGCCCGAGTCGGGAATGCCGGCCACCAGATCGACCTCGCAATCGTCGGCCTTCGCCAGGGCGACCCCGCAGCGGTTGCGGACCACTTCGGTGTTGATTCCCTCGTAGTCCGACGCCGGGTAGCCGTAGTAGACCCAAAGGAACGAGCAAATCTGCATCCGGTCGCCCGGCGGCGAGACGGTTTCCGCCTCGTCGGCCGTGATCCGAACGATTTCGCCCGGCCCAAGGTATCGCAGGACTTCGTAGCCCAGGTTGGGCAACGCGCACGATTCGACCGCGACGCAGTGCGCGTCCTCCTTCTCGCCGAGGACCAGCGGCGTGCGGCCCAATCGGTCGCGCGCGGCGTAGATGCACCGGTCGGTCATCAGCAGAATCGAGCAGGAACCCTCGATCGACGCCTGCACCTGACGCAACCCGTCGACGAAGTTGCCTTCGCGGTTGATGATGGTGGCGACCAATTCGGTCGGGTTGACCATCCCGCCGCTCATCTCCGAGAAATGGGCCGTTCGATTCTGAAAAACGGCGGCCGCCAGTTCCGCCAGGTTGTCGATCCGCCCGACCGTCACCAACGCGTAGTTGCCCAGGTGCGACCCGATGATCAGCGGCTGGTCCTCGTAGTCGCTGATGACGCCGATGCCGATCGAGCCGTGCATCGAGCCAAGCTCGTCCTCGATCTTGCTTCGAAACTGGGCGTTGGTGATGTCCTTGATCGCGCGGGTGAATCCGTCGCGGTTGCTCACCGCCAATCCCCCGCGAACCGTTCCCAAATGCGAATGATAGTCGGTTCCGTAGAACAGGTCACCGACGCAGTCTTCCTTCGTGGCGACGCCATACACTCCGCCCATGATGATCCCTCCAGGTGGCAAATAGTCTCGACAAGCGGCTAGTCCCGACAAGCGGCCGCGATGCGTGTTGCGGATAAGCCAGGAACACGACCGGAGCGTTCAGGTTAGCAAAACACTGGCAAATTGACAATGTAGCACAGCCGCCCCCGGCTGTGGGAAACAGGAGCGACAAGGTAGCACAGCCGCCCCCTGCTGTGAGAAATAGGAATGACAATCTAGCCCGGATTATTCACGAGGCGACACCAACCCGAAGCGCAAGCGAGAGGATGACAACGACTTATCCCCATTTCCGAATCCAGTCGAAATCCTGCACCCCGCGCCAGAATCACGGGCTCGTAAATAATCCGTGCTAGTGCCTTTTCAACACGACATGCGAAACACCAACCCGAAGCGCAAGCGATTGTTCTGAAACGGTTTACCCTCGCTTGCGCTTCGGGCTCGTATGTTGTGGTGAATAATCCGTGCTCGGGATTTGTGGCCGGATCGGGGGTCATTGAATGTCCACCCGGGGGGAGATTCGAAAAGAACACGAAAACGCAGCGAAGTGGCTTCTTCCGTCCCTCCAACAGCGGCGCGGGCCTTTTTTGCGCCACGACACGAAGCCCCGAAGAACCCCTCGGCACTTCTTCGCGACATCGCACCCTCGCGTCTTTGCGTTGAAAACTTCTTCAGACGGTCTACGAAGTATCGAACCGCTCCATGCCTACAAACCGCCTATCCGGCAATAACCCCAAAGTGCGGAAATCCGCTCCCGCCGCCCGCTTCGCCACTCTCCCATAACCTATAGTCATCTCATGGTGAGAAACTTGGGTTTCAACCGGGACGCTCCGCGAGGATCGTCCGTGTCAGCCTTGTCCGTTGAAAAAAAGGAGAGGGAGTGATGTTCAATCAAGAAGCCTGGGGAAGGGCCATGGAGCAGACCGCCGAGTTGATCGGCGCCTATCTTCCCAACATTTTCGCCGCCCTGGTGATCCTGGTCGTCGGGTGGTTCGTCGCATGGGTGATCGCCAGCCTGGTCCGCATCGGACTGAATCGAGTCGGCCTGAACAAGCGGATGCACGCCTGGTGCAACTCCGAGAAACCCAACGCGACGCCGCCCCAAGTCGAACGCACGATTGCTCGCGTGGTGTTCGGCCTGCTCATGCTCTTCGTCGTCGTCGCGTTCTTCGAGACACTGGGGTTGACGCTCGTGACCGAGCCGCTCAACCAGTTCCTCTATCAAATCTTCGACTATGCCCCGCGAGTCGTCGGCGCCGGAGCCCTGTTGCTGTTGGCCTGGGTCGTCGCGCGCGTCCTGCGATTCGTCGTCGGCCAAGTGCTCCATCGCACCCAGATCGACGAGCGTTTGAGCCGACAGGCGGGCGTCGAGGGCGAGAGTCGGGTGCCGTTGGCAAAAACGGTCGGCGAAGCCGTCTACTGGCTGACCTTCCTGCTCTTTCTTCCCATTATCCTCAACACGCTGGCCATGCGCGGCCTGCTCGGCCCCGTGCAAGACATGCTGACGACGATTTTGGGCTATCTACCAAACGTCTTCGCCGCCGCTGTCGTGCTGGTCATCGGCTGGTTCGTCGCGCGGATCGTCCAGCGACTGGTCACCAACGTCCTCGCGGCGATCGGAACCGACCGGCTCAGCGAGAAGGTCGGCGTCTCGGCCGCCTTGGGCAAGAACAACCTTTCCGGCCTCGTCGGCCTGATCGTCTACATCCTGATCCTGATCCCCGTGCTGATCGCCTCGCTCAATGCCTTGAACATTAGCGCGGTCACACAGCCGGCAAGCGAAATGCTCTCGACGATCCTCGGCGCCTTGCCGAGCATCTTCGCCGCCTTCCTGGTCATCGCGATCGCCTACGTCGTCCTNNCGGCCGGATCGTGGCCGGGCTGGTCACCAGCCTGCTCGAGGGCGTCGGCTTCGATCGGGTCTGGTCGCACCTCGGCGTGCGTCGCTCGTCGGTCCCAACCGGCAAGACCCCCTCGCAAATCGTCGGCTACCTCGTCCTGGTCGGCGTTATCCTGCTGGCGGTCATGCAGGCCATGCAGATGCTGCGATTCGACGCCGTCACCGACCTGATGGCCCAGTTCCTGGTGTTCGCCGGGCAGGTGATCGTCGGCCTGATCGTCTTCGGCCTGGGCATCTACATCGCGAAGGTCGTCGCCAACACGATTCGCGCGACCGACATGGGACAGGCCCACATCCTGGCCCCCGTCGCCCAGATTTCGATCTGGGTGCTCGCCGGTGCCATGGCCCTGCGCCAGATGGGTCTGGCCACCGACATCGTCAACATGGCGTTTGCCTTGGCGTTTGGAGCGGTGGCCGTCGCCGCCGCGATCGCCTTCGGCATCGGCGGCCGAGATGCGGCCAAGCACCTCGTCGAGGATTTGGTCGAAAGACGAAAGTACGAACGACAGTTCTGAGCCGGATTGATGACAAACATACCAACCCGAAGCGCAAGCGAGAGGTGCGTAACGACGTGTCGTCAACGACGACTTCGGCTTACACTTCGCACACGGCGACGGGATCAGTGGTTTCCAAATAATTCGGGCTGACTCAACATCGATTTGGGTAGACCCGCAACATGGCCGTCGGCCGAGTGGAACAAGTCTTCCGGGGGGTTCTCCGGAAAGAAGTTCCGATTGGTCGGCGGCCATGTGCGTTCACCAAAGCCCCCCTTTGAGGTAGTCTTGCCGGAGTTTTCCGTGTTTCCCCGAACTCCGCCTTGCCAACAAGCCGACTTTCGTTAGACTAAAAGGTTTCCCCGGGAGGCTCGGTGGTGGGCTCGGCCCCACGGCCTCTCGCGTTCAGACCACGGGAATCAAACAAGTCAGGGAGTTGCATGGCGAAGAAGTTTCAGCAAAACCGCCCAAACCGTCGGCGGAACAAGAACAAAGTCCGAACGAAGAAGAAAGATCCCATCTTCGTCGAGGGCAAGCGTCCGCGACCGATGTACGTCGATTACAAGGACGTCGAATTGCTCAAGAAGCTGACCAACCGGCAGGGCAAGATCATCAGCCGGCGAAAGAGTGGGTGCACGGCCGCCAGTCAACATGCGGTAGCCATGGCAATCAAGAGGGCTCGTTTCATGGCCCTGATGTCCTACGTCGGCGACTGACGTCGATAATTCGGGCGTCTCGGCAATTCGGACGTTTTGGCCTGGCCCGCTATTTCACACCAGCCCGAAGCGCGAGCGAGGACGGATCGGTGGATCGTCCTCGCTCGCGCTTTGGGCTAGTATCGGGCTAGTAGCTCACGAACCGGATGGGCGGCGTTGCCCCGGCGCCGATGACGGCGTCGTTCTCGTGCAATCCCGCGGCCACCTCGCCGTTGTCGTTCAAAAAGAAGTGGTCGCCCCCGGATCGGGCCGACTGCGGCGAGGCGAGAAACTCAACGTGGCCGTCCTCGAAGAGGAAGTTCTGGCCCAACCGGCCGTGGTTTTCGCTCGGGTGGCCCGACGTCGCGCCGTTCGGCGCGTCCGACGCAATGGCGAAATGCGGCCGGCGACGGTCTCGGATCGGAACGTATCGCCCGCCGTTCTGATAGCCGAGCGAGTAGCCGTAGCTCCCCCCCATCGTCTGCTGCAGCCGCGCGACCTCGTCGGGCGCGACGGCCGCTTCGACTTCCTCGATCGTCGGAATGCAAAAATCACCCGCCGCGGCCAACGCCGAGTCGGGACAAACGACCGTCCGGTCGCTCGGCAAATACTGTCCCGCCGCCAGCAACGGAGCGTAGGACGACGCGACGGCCAGGTTGCCTTGCGAGGGCACGCTCGGAAACAGCCCCTGGTGGCCGTTGCTGTAAACGTGCAACGCCCTGCCCAGCTCGGCAAGGTTGTTCTGGCACGCAAGCAACCGGGCCTGCACCCGGCTTCCTTGGATCGCCGGGAAGACCAGCAGGGTCGCCGCAATGACGATCCCCGCCGCCATGACCATGTCTTGAAAACGAAAGCCCGTCTCGTCCCCCGCCGAGAAAATGGCCGGGTGCATTTGCGCGGCCGACCGCCGTCCGTCGAGCGGCAATGCGGCAGCCTCCGCGGCCGGCGACGCAACACGCGCCTGATCGAAAACGAAGCGGCACGTCCGGCCGGCCAGATCGCCCGGCGTGGCGTACTCGCGCCGAGTCATCTCCAGGGGGCCCAACGCCTCGCGCAACGCCGCCAACTCGCGGCGTGCTTCGGCGTCTTCCGAAAGGTATTGCTCGACTTCGGCCGTCTCGGATTCATCCAACGCACCCAAAAGGTAGCCGAGCAGGTCTTCTTCGCGGGGATCATTCATGGCTGGAAAGTGGAGTGTCGGCGATGGCGGCGGTCAGCCTCGACATGGCGGCGTGGAGACGGCTCTTCACCGTTCCCACCGGTATCGACAGCACTTCGGCCGCCTCGCGGTACTTCAATCCTTGATAGTAAACCAACAAAATCACTTGCCGGAGCGACTTGGGAAGCCGGTCGACGCAGTCGCGAACCATTCCGTCGCGCTCGGCCGTGTCGACTTGCTCCAAAGGGTTATCGGCCGGGCCGTCGAGCATCTCGACCAGCGAACCCGAGTCGTCCTGATCGTCGCCGTGGCAACGGTCCAGGCTGACCATCCGATGACGCTTGTTCTTTCGTTGTGTGTCAATGGCTTGGTTGGTGGCCACGGCAAAGAGCCACGGACGGACGCGCCGACCCGGCTCGAACATGCCGCACTTCAAGTGGACCTGCAAAAAGGTCGTCTGGAAGGCATCCTCCGCCAACTGGGCATCGCCCAGATACTGACGAAGATAATTGTACAACTCGCGCTCATATCGGCGGACCAACTCCTCGAACGCCTCGCGGTTGCCGGCGTCCCGATAGTCCAACAGCAACTCCTCGTCCGACCGAGGGGTCTGCTCGTCTTGGCAGCCGATGACCTCTAGGTCCTGTTCCATTGTGCTGTTCATTTCTGTTACGCATCCATTGGCTGAAGGGTTCATTCCGTTGCACCAGGGCCGCCAAAATGGCATGACCCCCGAGGGATCGCCCGTGCCAAACCCTTCCTCTAGTCCGCATTGTACCAGCGATTGGCGGAAATTCCGCCGATTTGACGCCAACAACATGCTTTCGAGGGGTAGAAGGTCGCGGCACGGTGCCGATCCTCGGCATCCTTGAATCGCAATTGGCGTGCCGAAACGGTTCCGATTATGCCGATTAAAACGGCCGAGATCGCCCGACCCTCGCCGTAAAGCCTTTCGGTCGAACGAATTGCATGTTCACCAAATAATCGGACCAGTGAACGAATGTTTAGATGCGGTCGTCGGCTACCGTGTAAATTCTTCACTTTGTGGCCAGATCGGCCCGGGCCTCAATCGGTCGAAACTGACTGCCCATTGCCGCAGTGGACTCGGTCGAAATCCAGCGCCACGTCCGTCCGCGTGAAAAGAACGCCCGCGTCTCCCTCGGCCAGTCGGCCGAATAGCTCGGGCCGAGCGGGCAGAAACTCCGCGCGACGGCCGTCCTCGAATTCGGCCGTCAGATAGTAAGCAGTCGACGCCGAACTGTCACCCGAACCGCCCGACACCTCGGTCCGCTTCGCGACGATCAGTGCCGGGTGTGCCTCAACGGGAGCCTCGTTGTACTGCCGCGCCTTACGAATGGCCTTCGCGAGCATCACCACGCCGAGCACGACGAATCCCACCGGAACGATCGACATGGCCACGGGAATCAGCCCGACGAAGCCGAAACCGGCCGCCGCCGCGCCACCCGCGCCCCAAAACATGAGCGTCATGAAGCCCGCCATAACCGTCCAAACCACCAGAAAGCCGATCGCCACCACATTGCCCACCGCCGGTGTGCTCGGCATGGCGGCAAGACGCTCGGGCAGGCTGCGCCGCGCGTATTCGGCCGACTGCTTCACGTGCTCGAAAAGCCAAGCGCGGTCGCCGCTGAGCCCGCTGATCGCGACCGACGAATCGCAATACTCGCAGAGGATGCTGCCCGGCTGAATCTCGGCTCCGCAACTTGTGCATTTCATCGTGGCGACTGTCGAAATGAGGATCGAATCGTCCGGCCCGGATTATTCACGAGGCGACACCAACCCGAAACGCGAGCGAGAGGATGGCAACGACATGTCGTCATTTCCAAGTCGGGTTGACATCCCGCACTCCGCGCCAGAATCACGGGCTCGTGAATAATCCGGGCGAGCGGCCCCCCGTGAATAACTTCCATCATAATTCGTTTCAGACCACCTTTGCAACCACCGTCGGTGGGGTTTCGCTGGCGGCACGCGTCAGAAGCCGGGCAACGACGCCTCCGAATCGGCGATTTCCTCCTTCTTCTTCGCTCGAACGAAGCGTTTCTTGGGCTTCACCTCGTCGACCCGCCGACCGTTCGCCGTCGTCGGAGCGCTGGCAAGCGGCTCCGGTGCCCCATCGAGGGGGTCACCGACGTTTATCGAATCGAGCCGGTCCTTGATCCGCTGGCTATACTCCGCCGATAGCTCGAACCCAAGATATTTCCGGCCCAGCTTCTTCGCCACGGCCAGCGTCGTGCCGCTTCCGCCGAACGGGTCGAGCACCAAATCGCCCTCGTTGCTGCACGCCCGAATGATCCGCCCCAAAAGCTGCTCGGGCATTTGGCAGCCGTGCCAGCCGGCCCGCTCCTTGAACGTCCCGCACACCCGGGGAAAGTACCACGTGTCCTCGTCAGCCTGAAACCCGTCGGGCAGGTCCTGGGGCCGCAGGATCCACGTGTCGTCGGGCAGCCGTCCGGTCGGATTGGCACGGCGGTCGCCGTAAACCAACTGCCGAGCCGAAGGCACCCGAATCGCCTCGACGTTGAACGTGAGGTCGTTCGCGTTCTTCACCATGTGGAACAGGTGGGCGTGGGAGCGGCTGAACTTGTATTTGCAGTTCACGCCGAACGTGTAATACCAAACGACCCAACTGCGACAGGTCAGCCCGTGCTGTCGCTGGAGCATGATCTTCAGTTCGGCCGCGTATTCGTCGCCGATGGCCAGCCAAAACGTGCCGTTGGGCTTGAGCACGCGGACGACCTCGGCCGTCCAATCGCGGCTCCACGCCAGGTAGTTCTCGCTTTCGAGCTTGTCGTGATAGACGTCGTAGTCGTAGCCAATGTTGAACGGGGGGTCGGCAAACGCCAGATCGACCACCCCGTCATTAAGTTGCTTAAGCCCGGCAATGCAGTCGCCGTTGTGGAGCATGTTAATTTGCATGGCAAAGTGATTTCGTTCGAGGTACGGCAGAACTTGGACAATTCGGACATCGTTCTCGCTCGGCCGGGATTCTCCGCGCCCCACACACCAACCCGAAGCGCCAGCGAGAGNNCTCGCTTGCGCTTCGGGTTGGTATCTTTCACCCGCTCGCACGTGAATCGTCTTGGCTGGCGATTTGCCATGATTCTACCACGCACCGGCCGGCTGCCAACCTGGGGGTTCCTTGGCCCTCATCGTCCTCGGGAAAAGGCCGATTATTTCGGCTCGATTCGACCGCCTCGCCGGGCCGAAATGAGGAATAGGCGAAATGCCGCGATTTCTCGGTCATTCTTGTGGTGTGCGATCGCCAAGGAGGGCGAAATTGGCTGCTGCGAGTTTCCTGCGAGCGTTCTATCTTTCCCATCTCTCCAAACCGGCGGGCGACCG
>DOEZ01000744.1 GCA_003532715.1 Planctomycetaceae bacterium | reverse complement strand
ATCGATTGTAATGCGTTCCGAGGCGAGACTCATGTCGCGGCGACTACCCTTCAGGGTGCGCATGACGACAAACAAGAAAAACCCCAACGAAGTTGCGTAGGCACACCGATGATGCCTGAATCACTGGCCAACGAATTGCTGCGCGCCAATCACCCATGCAGACATCCATAAGCATCGCGCTAATCCCACAATCCCACGGTGGCCAATTCTTGGACTAGAAATCAAGCCGCTGCGTATGCTATGACATCATTCCATTCGATCCCATCGCCAGTCCCTCGGGCCGTCCCTCGAGAATCACAAACGCATCGTTCCCCCATGACCACCCACAATCACCAACACCCAACCCCCAAACGCCCTTCCTCCGCGCCTCGGCGGCGAATCCAATCCCAACACCCCGCCCCGCGTCTCCCGCCCCGCGCCCCCCGATCCTCCACCCCCCTCACCAGGCAGGGCTTTTGCAACAACCCCCCCAAAAAACGCTTCGTCACTTACGCAAATCGGCCGGTCGCATAAGACGTGAAACGCCAAACACTTATCTGGGCCAACCAACGGCGCAAGTCATCCGCAACATCGAAAGTGTTGTTGCGTGTTTCGCATCGCGTTGCGCCGGCCATTTGGCCAGAAAACTCCATGGAACGCCGCCGATCCAAGAAAGAATCGCGACATTACGACAGGCGAGCGACCGTGAATTGCCTCGCCAGCGAAACCCAACAAAACGCCCCGGCCTACGCTTCCCCAATTTCGGCCATCACGTCGTCGGGGATGTTGAAGTTCGACGAGACGTTCTGCACGTCGTCGTGGTCGTCGAGTCGCTCCATCAACTTCAACACCTTCCGAGCCGTGTCGGCGTCGAGATCGACCGTGTTGGCCGGGATGCGGGTGATCTCCTTCACTTCCGGCTCGATGCTCGCGTCGGCCAGCGCCTTCGTCACTTCTTGATAACGGCTCGGATCGCACGTGACCTCGAAGTTCTCGCCCTGAACGGTCACGTCGTCCGCGCCCGCCTCGAGTGCGACTTCCATCAGCGTGTCTTCGTTGGTCCGGTCGGTCGGAATCAGAAAGAGCCCCTTCGAATCGAACATCCACGCGACGCAGCCCGTGCTGCCCAGCTTGCCGTCGGCCAACTCGAAGATCTTGCGGATTTCCGGGGCGGTGCGGTTGCGATTGTCGGTCAACACCTCGCAGAGAATGGCGACGCCTCCCGCGCCGTAGCCCTCATAGACGACCTCTTCGAGGTTGCCGCCGTCGAGCTCGCCGGTTCCCTTCTTGATGGCGCGTTGAATGTTGTCCTTCGGCAGGCTGACCGCCTTGGCGTCGTCGATGGCGTATCGAAGCCGCAGATTGGCATCCGGATCGCCGCCGCCCATCTTGGCCGCCACGATGATCGCCTTGGACAGCTTGCTCCAGAGCTTGCCGCGCTTGGCGTCGACGAGCGCTTTTTTGTGCTTAATACCAGCCCAGTGGGAATGACCTGACATGACCAGTCTCTTTGTATCGCGAGGGACTACGGATTTGACATAATCTCACAGCCGGGGGCGGCTGTGCTACATCGTTTTGCAGCCGAGGGCGGCTATGCTACATCGTTTTACAGCCGGGGGCGGCTATGCTACATCGTTTTGCAGCCGAGGGCGGCTGTGCTACATGATTGATTATAGCCGAATTACTTGCCCTTTTCCATTGGCGAGGAAGCCGAACCCTCGATTATTTCGTCGCCGATTCGTTTTTCGACGGCGTCGGCCGCATCCGGTTCGCCGGCCTTGCGATACGCCTCGGCCGCCTTGCGCCAGGCCGCGGCGGCGCGGTCCGATTCGCCCGACTTCAGGTGGACCTCGCCCAGGTGCTCAAGGACTTCGCCGTCGGGCAGCAAGTCGGCCGCCTCTTGGAGTACGACAACCGACTCTTGCAAACGGCCCAATCGGTAAAGCGCCCAACCGAGGCTGTCGCGATACGCCGCGTTGTCCGGTTCGGCCTCGACCGCGCGCCGCGTCATGGCCAATGCACGCTCCAAATGCACGCCCGCGTTCGCCCAAAGATAGCCCAGATCGTTCATCGCCGAGGCGTCGTCGGGGAATTCGTCGAGCACCTCTTCGAGCCACTCCGTCGCTTGCCGGCGGTCGCCTCGCCGCAAGTCGAGGTGCGACAAAACGAGTTTCGCCTCGCGAAGCACCTGGCGAACACTCGGGCCGGCGTGGTTGTCGCGAAACCGCTCGACGATTTTCGCATAGGCCGCGCGGGCTGCGTCGTTTCGTCCCGCGTGGTAGAGAATCCAACCTTCCTGCGCGGCAAAAAGGGGCGAATCTTCGTTCAGACGGCACGCCTTGCGCGCGGCGTCGATCGCCAGGTCCGTTTGCCCGTCCAACTCCAGCGCGGCGGCCAGGTAATAGAAGAAAGTGGTCTTGTCGTCGTCGGCCCGACTGGCTTGCGCGCCGCGTCGCAAAGCGTCGGCCGCTTCGGCGAATCGGCGTTGGGCCATGAGTCCGGCGCCCCGGCGAAGGAGCATGTCCGACGCGTCCTCGGGAGCGGCTTGAAGTGCGATCTCGAAGAACTGCCCGGCCAGATCGTCGCGTCCAGCTTCGCCAGCCAACAGGGCCGCCGCCAGCGGAGCATGGGGCCCCAGAGCGTCGGGCTTCTCGGCGAACCGCCGTCGCGCCATGGAAAACAGCTTGTCGAGCAGCACGGCGTCGCTGCTCAACGCGCCGAGCTGTCCGTCGAGGTTGTCGAGCGAGCCGTCGCGCCCCGCGACCAGGGCCAACAGCCGAAGCAGCCGTTCGAATTGGTCCTTCTTCCGATAAATCTTGACCAACGCGGCATGAACGTGAAGATCGGGCCCCTTTTCGAGCAGTTTGCCGAAGAGCTTCTCGGCGTCGTCGAACCGTCCGGCGTCGAGGTACAGCCGCGCCAGAAATTGCGCCGCGTCGAGCCGTTCGGGATCGGCGGCATGCAGCGTTTCGAGACGCGCGAGCAACTCGTCGCCCCGACCCAGTTGGGTGAGGACGGTCCGCAGCAGCGAGCAGGCTTGTGTTCCCAGGTCGGACGAATCCTCGCGAAGACAGTTTTCGACATGCTCGAGCGCGGCCTCGGGCTTCTTTCGCTCCAGGTCGATGCGGGCAAGTTGAAAATGAAGCAGGGCGGCATTTGGCTGGAAGCGGTGCGCCTTCTGGAAAATGGCCTCCGCCTCGTCCCATCGGCCGGCCGAATAGAAGTAGTCGCCGAAGAGCCAGTAGGGCGGATGCGGCCCGCCGAACCACTCCTCGAACTTGGCGCGGTCCCATTCGATCTTCTCGGGGTGCTCCAACGCTTCGAGCCCGATGGCCGCCTGGTCGGCCGCCCGCGCGTGGTTCCCGACCGCGCCGTGGATTTCAGCCAACCGCCATCGGAGAACGACATCCAAGGGCGTCGGGTTTTCGCCTTCACGCGAGGCAATGGCGCGCTCGAAGAGTCCCGTCACCAGTCGGACGTCGTCCTCGCTTTCGACAAGATCGACCAATCTCAGGAGGTCGGCCGGATCGAGCGAATCGGGATCGAGTCTGGCCGCCAGCAGGAAGTAGCGGTCGCGAACGTCATCCCACTTGAGTTGCTCGGCCAGCGCGACGACGGTCCAGCCGACGTCGACGGCCGAGGGCTCGTAGCGAAACGCCCGCTGATAGTGGCCGATCGCCCGAGCATACTCCTCGCGTTGTTCCCGGGCGCGGCCGGCCGAGAAATGGGCCAGTGCGTGGAGCCGGTCTTCGTCCTGTTCGCTACGATCGATTCGCGGGACGAGCGGTTCCGGGAAATCCTCGAGCAAGGGCTCGACTTCCGGCGATGCCGGTCCGCCGGACGAGGGTTCGGGCGAGGCGGCCTTCGAGAGCGAGTTGGCCGCGAACGCCGCGAAAAAGCCCAGGATCAGCCCGAAAGACCAAACGGCGAGGCGTCGCTCGAGGCGAGCCGGTTCGTCGTTTCGCGGAAATGGTTCATTTCGGCGACCGCCGGTTCGGCGTTTGTTTCCGAACATGGCCGGTCCTCCCGCTCAACGAGGCTTGCGTTTCGAGAGCCCGCCGGAAGAGGTCTTCTTTCCGCTCGACGCGCGGCCCGATTCGCTCTTGGCCGCGGCCGAGCTTCGCTTGGTCGTCGCCTTCTTGACGCCGGAATCCTTCTTCACGGCCGGCTTCTTGGGAGCGGCAGCCGTTTTCTTTCGCGCCGCCGAACCCTTTTTGGGTTCCGTTTCGGACGCGGGGGGTTGTTTGCCCGGAGCTTCTTCGACGCCGGCCGGCGCCGCATCGGGGGCGGATTCGGTTTTTGGTTTTCGCGTGTGGCGTTTGGGCCACCGGTTCTTTGCTTCGGGATCGACTTCCAGCAGCTTGCCACGCAGGTCGGCGGCAAACGGGTTGAGCGTGAAGTCCGCGCCCAGTTGGTGGAGCAGCGAGCCGAATTCGACACCCTTGCTTTTCGCGATCGCCCGCTCCAATCCGGCGATGGCGCCGCTCTCGATTTCCTGGTTGGTCGCCAGATCGAGAATGCGCATGACTTCGAGCGTGCCGGCGTCCAGTGGAATCGCGTGGCCCCCGAGGGCGGATTGAACCACGTAGGCGACGCCGAAGTTGGTCGCGCCGTCGATCTTCGTCAGGGCCTCGGAGGCCGGTCCGAGATTCTTCTTGCGGAGCCCCTCGAGATCGAAGGAGTAGGTCGTCTCGAACACGTGCTGCAAGGACCGTTTGAGGCGGTGCGCGGCGGCCGGCGGATCGGGGAGTTTCGCCAGGGTTTCCGTTAGTTCGCGAATCGAACTGACTCGAATCTCGTTCCAATCGAAATACTCCTCGACCAGCGAGGCGAACGCTTCCTCGGCTGCGCCGTGGTGCGCGTCCTCGAGCAGGCACGCGAAGACCAGATGTTCGAGGACCGGCCGGTTGGCGTCGACCGACACCGGCTTGTAGTGCTTCTTCAGTACCTTATGGAGCTTCGTGAACTGGGCTGATCGATTCGATGCTGTCGTCATGAGTTTTCCGTCCCGCAAGAAACCACCGTTGATGCGTAATCAGGTCTCGAAGGATTTGTTGGTATTCGACGCGTCCCCGGTCAAATCTCGCATTCCTCGGAGTCGAATGCTTCCGGCTCATCGTCGATCGGCTCCTCCTCCTCGGCGGCCTTGGGCAAGACCTCCTTGAGGATTCGCGCGATCTCGATCGACTGCTTCACGCCCTGGTCGAGCCGGAACTCGATGCGAGGCGTGTAGCGGGTATCGATGCGAGCGGACAATTTCGACTGAAGGAACCCGGCCGCGTGCTGCAATCCTCGAAGCCCCAACTTCTGTTTTGCTTCATCGCCCATGATCGAGACATGGACCTTGGCCTGGCGGAGATCGCCGGACATCTCGACGTAAGTCACCGTCACGTCGCGGACCCTGGGGTCGCTGAGTTCGGTGAGGATGGCCCAACTAACCACTTCACGCACGGCTTCGGCAGCCTTTTCGACACGTCGCGAGGCCATGGCGGCTCCAACTCAGGTGACGGAGGAACGGGGATCGTTCGCGGGCGGCATTGCTCGGGGCGCGCTGGTTCGACCGGCGCGCCTCGGAAGACCTCAGAACGTCCGGGCAACCTCCTCGACTTTGTAAACTTCGAGTATGTCTCCTTCCTTGAGATCATTGAATCCGCGCAATTTGATGCCGCATTCCAGTCCTTCGCGGACCTCGCGAGCATCGTCCTTTTCGCGTTTGAGCGAGTCGAGCGGATATTCGCCGATCACTCGGCTTTCGCGGATCACGCGAGCCCTCGCGTCGCGCTCCAAAGTGCCGGCCAGGACGCGGCAACCCGCGATCGTTCCAAGGCGGCTGATTTGGAAGATTCGCTGGACCAGCGCGCGTCCCAATTCCGATTCGCGTTTTTCGGGTTTGAGCATCCCTTCCAGCGCCGCCCGGAGGTCGTCGGCCACCTGGTAGATGATGTCGTACCGGCGAATCTGCACGCCGAATTGGTCGGCCAACAGTCGGGCGCCTTCGTCCGGAACGACATTGAATCCGATGATTACGGTTGGCGACCTGGTGCCCTGCGACGCGGCGTCCTGCGACGAGGTGGCGTGGGCCAGGTGGACGTCGGCCTCGGTAACGCCGCCGACGGTGGCCTGGAGGATTTTGATTTGGACCTCGGGATGCTCGAGCTTGGTGAGTTCCTTGCGAATCGCCTCGATCGAACCTCGCACATCGGCGCGAAGGATGATGTTGAGCGTTTGGATCTCTTCCTGGCCAAGCCGATCGAACAGGTTTTCGAGCGTGACGGGCGCCGCGGTTCCGCCGAGCGACTTCTCGCGCGCCTCGTCGGCGCGCCGCTGGGCGATTGCACGCGCCTCGGCGATTTCAGAAACAACGTGGAAGCGGTCGCCCGCGCCGGGCGCCTCGTTCAGGCCGGTGAGGTTGACGGGCGTGGACGGGCCCGCCTCGGCGTGGCGTTTTCGCGAGTTGAGCGTATCGTACATGGCCTTGACGCGGCCGTAAGCCGTTCCGCAAACGACGACGTCGCCGACGCGGAGCGTGCCGGACTGGACGAGCACCTTGGCCACGACGCCGAGCCCTTCGTGCAGCGACGATTCGAGGCACGTTCCGAAGGCAGGCCGGTCGGGATTCGCTCCGTATTCGTGCAACTCGGCCACGGTCAGCAGCGTGTCGAGCAAATCGTCGACGCCCTGGCCCGTCGCGGCGCTGGTCTTGACGACTTCGATGTCGCCGCCCCACTCGCTGGGCAGCAGTTCATTGGCCGCCAGTTGTTCGTACACGCGCTGGACGTTGACGCCCGGCAAGTCGATCTTGTTCAGGGCGACGACGACGGGCACTCCGGCCGCCCGCGCGTGGCTGATGGCTTCCTCGGTTTGGGGCATGACGCCGTCGTCGGCCGCGACGACCAGCACGGCGATATCCGTGACGTTGGCGCCTCGGGCTCGCATTGCGGTGAACGCTTCGTGACCCGGCGTATCGACGAACGCGATCGCCTGTCCGTCCTTCTCGATTTGGTAAGCGCGGATGTGTTGGGTGATGCCTCCTTTTTCGCCGGACACCACGTCGAGGCCGAGAATGCGGTCGAGCAAGGACGTCTTGCCGTGGTCGACGTGGCCGAGGAAGGTGATGACGGGCGGGCGCGGCTTGACATCCTCGGGATTCTCCTCTTCTTCCGTCGTCGCCAGAAGCTGTGCTTCGCGATCGATCGGCTTTCGGAAGTCGATCTCAAGGCCGAACTCGACGGCCAACAGTTCGGCCGTTTCGAGGTCGAGCTCGGCATTGATGTTCACACCCATCCCGGCGCCCATGGCGAGCAGTTTGCCGAGGACCTGGCCGGCGGGTACGCCGACCGTTTCCGAGAACGTCCGAACCGTGCAAGGCATTTCCAACACGACATTATGCTTTCGTGGGGCGGCCGTATTGGTCCCGATTCGCCGGATGCGCCGAACCGTGCGACGAGTGGTTTTTCCTTCCTCCTCGTCTTCCTTCTTGCGCCGGCGAGTGGCCGTCCGTTTGCGTTTGAGTTGACGTTGTTCGCGCCCACCGAGAGTCGTCGCCGGACCGGCGGCTTCGTTTNNACTTCGTTTGCATCGCCGTGGACCGCCCCACGGACTCGCCGACCTCGCAGAGTGGCCGGGGCGGCCGTTTCCGACGGTGCGGCGCCTTCGGTCTCCTTGGCCGGCGCCTTCTTGGCGGCCTTTCGTTTCCGATCCTGTTCCTCGATATGCTTCGAAAGAGGCTTTTCGCCCATGCGGCCAGCCCGAATCGCGTCCAGCGGAAGTCGGATGTCGGGTTTCTGTGCGGCTGGTTCCGTCGGTTTCGCGGAAGGGACGGGTTGCTGCACCGTGGGCAGCGGGGCCAGTTTGATCGTCGGTCCGGTCCGCGCGGCGGGCACCTTCGGCGTCCTCTTTGGCGGCGTCTTCTTCCCGGTGAGACGCGAGATGGGCGTCACGGGCGAGATGGGACCCGATTCGGCGCGTGCCGCGATCCGAGGGAGGTCGACCGGCTCTTCTTCCTTGGCGACGGCGGTCGGGATCGGTTCGGCCTCGACCTCGGCCTCGACCTCGGCCGTCGGCGCCGTCGGCAACTCTTCCTCCGGCTTCCTTGACGGCTTTTCGCGCTTGGGCGCAAGAACGGGGATCTTGCCGCCGGCGCCCGAGATCAGATGATCGTCGCGGCGAGGGACCGCCGCCGGGCTGGCGGAAGGTCGCGCGGGCGACAAGGGCTGTTTCGAACTGGCCGGGGCTCTCCCACCCCTCGAGGCGACATACGCCTTGACTGTCTCGGCCTCTTCGTCGGTCAGGCTCGCCAGCGCGGACCCCTTGCCCGTCACACCCGCCTCCTCGCACAGGTCAACGAGTGCTTTACTGTCGAGCTTCAGTTGCTTGGCTAACGCGTAAATGCGAACGGGCAACGCAACTCTCCCTTTCCATGTCGTTCCCGCCGAACCGCGGTCGGCCGAACGACCCTTTTCCAAAACGCTTCCGTCACATAGGCAGGTTCTCCCCGGCCAACGTCGCTTTTGGAGTAAACTTGTGAGATTTCAATCTGTCTTCATGCAGCTCGGTTCGACCGCCGACTCGTCGCTCTACTGGTCGCGAGGCGTTTCCGTCTCGCCTTCCTCGGCCGATGCTTCGTCCGCGTCGCCGACGGGGAGGGCTTCGTCGTCCTCGGCCAACTCATCGTCCGCGGCTGCTTCCTCTTCCACTCCTTCGGTCGTTTCGTCGACGAGCGGAGATTCCACGTCTTCTTCCACGGTCGCCGCTTCCGGTTCGGCGGCTTCCCGGCGGTCGCGTTCTCGCTGGAGACGCTTCTGCTCGGAGGCGATCTTCTCCGCTTGCTCCGCCTTCGCCTCGGCCTGCTCGACGATGTGGTCTACCTGCTCTTCGGTCAGCCCGCCGCCCATCTCGCTCAGTGCGTCGGGCTCGATAACCGACAGGTCGCCGTAGGAGAGGAAACCCTCGCCGACGAGCTTCTCGGCCAATTCGTCGTCGACCCCGTCCAACTCGGAGAAGCCCATGACGGCCTGCTCGATCTGTTCGTCGAGTTCGTCGCGTGTCATGATCTCGATGTCCCAGACGCACAGCTTGCTCGCGAGCCGGACGTTTTGTCCCCGGCGGCCGATGGCCAGCGAAAGCTGATCCTCGCGGACCAACACGATGGCGCGGCCGAACATCTGGCAGAGAATGACTTCCTCGACCTCGGCCGGTTGCAGCGCATTGGGGATCAGGACCTGCATGTCGTCGCTGTAGCGGACGATATCGATCCGCTCGCCGGCCAACTCGTCGACGATATTCTTGATTCGGTTGCCGCGGACGCCGACGCATGCCCCGACGCTGTCGACCCGCTGGTCGGAACTGCTAACGGCGATTTTCGTGCGGTAGCCCGGCTCGCGCGCGATGGCCCGAATCTGGATGACGCCGTCGGTGATTTCGGGGATCTCCTGCTCGAACAACCGGCTAACCAGGTGGTGCCGCGTTCGGCTGAGAATGACCTTCACTCGGCTTCCCACTTTTCGCACGTCGCAGATGACGGCTCGAACGCGCTCGTTGGCGTGGAGCGTTTCGCCGGGAATCTGCTCGCCGCGGGGAAGGATGGCCTCGATGTTTCCCAGCGACACGGTGGCCGCGCCGCCGTCGTACCGCTGGATGACTCCAGTGACCATCTGGTCGCGCAGTTCCTCGTATTCGTCGTACAGTGCGTCGCGTTCGGCCTCGCGAATCTTCTGGATCATCACCTGCTTGGCCGTCTGGGCCCCGATGCGTTCGGCGATGTCCTCGGGCGTCATGATGTTGCCGTCATGGATACCCTTGATCTGGCCCGTCTCACGGTTGATCTCAATGATGATTTCATGGTCTTCGCCGTAGTGCTTGCGGGCGGCCGACATCAAGGCTGCCTCGATGCCATCGAAGACAATGGACTTATCGATGTTCTTGTCGCGGTGGATCGCGTCCACAATTCGCAACACTTCACTTGGATTCATCGATTTTCACTTTTCCCGTTGAGGGACGGCTACCGGCAAGCGTCTATCCCGGAAATCCTAATCTATTGAGCCGACCACGGCCTTAACCTGGGTGCGCGCTAGTTCCACGCTGCGAAGCGGCATCCGACCCTCAACCGCGCGGTCGTCGGGATGCTCCTGAACCACTTCAAGAACAACCCTTTCGGCAGCCATAACGGGGACGTAAACAATCCACGCTCTAGCCACCCTCGCCCGAACCGACCGGGTCTCGGATGCCCGAAACTTCGTCGTGATCACAA
Source organism: Planctomycetaceae bacterium (assembly GCA_003532715.1). Taxonomy (GTDB): domain Bacteria; phylum Planctomycetota; class Planctomycetia; order Pirellulales; family Thermoguttaceae; genus UBA11386. The sequence goes on along the minus strand of DOEZ01000744.1, from coordinate 353 downwards.
CTTAGCGAAACACGTAATCCAGTAAGGATACCGGCCGAAAGCTGGGGTGTCAAGGCGGCGGAGGGCGGAACCGGACAAACCAAGCGGGAAAAGGACCGCCCTTTCAGGGCCAAAAATAACCATTTCGGGGGGCATTGTGTGAGGGCAGGCCATGCGAATAAGCGCTGAACGACGCTCCAAACGCGTCGGCCCATCTTTTCACCTCGACTGCGCGGGCAGCCGAAGCTCAAAAACTGCGCCGTTGGAGGGGGTGGTGACATATCGCAACTCGGCACCCATCTGCCGAGCCAACCGTCGCGACAGGGCTAGACCGATACCCACGCCAGGGGCGGATGCGGCTGCGTCGGCAGCCG
>DOEZ01000602.1 GCA_003532715.1 Planctomycetaceae bacterium | reverse complement strand
GATTGAGCGTCATGGGTGTCGTCGAGGTCGTGTCGAGGTCGGTGGATCGGTAACGGCTTCTTGGGTGGCGTGTCGCTCAAGCTCCGTTCAGTAGCCTTGCCCTATCGGGGGGTGTCGCCGGAGGAGCCGTTTCGACCCGGCACGGAATCGGGCGGGCATGGGGCGAACGTTGCCCGGCGGAGCCCCATTTTGTCCTTTGCAAGAGCTTTGATGGTACGTGGACGAAGGCCGAAGGAAAAGGGGGCCGATGGTTGGGCGAGTGATGGCGGGAAGGATGTTAAAGTGGATTGCCCGGCGACCGACCTTGACCCGCGAGGTAAAATCGCCTTAAATTGCATGATTCGATGGACCGCGCGCGGGCCGCGTCGTGGAGCATGTGCGGAAACTGCTCGCGGTCGTCCTCCCATTGCCGAGTTTCTTTCCGCGAACGAGCAGTTGACCCATGAAAAGCGAACGACGCCACGAACTGGAACAAAACGTACTGGCCGATTGGACGGGCGACGTGATCGCGGCCGTCAAACCTTATGCAAACTTAATCCTCGGCGGCGTGCTGTTGATCACGATCGTGACGGTGGGCGCGACGCTCCTGGTTCGGAAGTCGCGAGCCGAGGCGGCCCGCGCGTGGGAAGATCTCTATCCGGCGATGATCAACGGGAGTTTTTCCGACTTGAACGACGTGGCCGAGAACTATCGCGGCACGGCGGCTGCTCATTGGGCGCTGGTCATGGTGGGCGACCTGCGGCTGAATGAGGGATGCAACGAACTGTTTTCGACGCGCGCCGGCGCCAAGGAGGAACTCAAAAAGGCCATCGACGCTTACGATCGCGTGTTGGCCGAATCGAAAGACAACGCGATTCGAGAAAGAGCCACCTTCGGGTTGGCGCGAGCCTGGGAAGCACAGGGCGACTTGGACAAAGCGGCGGACTTCTACAAGAAGCTGGTCGACAACCCGACATGGTCGAAGGGACCCTTCGCGGAGGTTGCCAAAGAACGTGCAGCGGCATTGGCCGACCCGGCGGTCCGACGATTCTACGACCAATTCGCCAAGTTCGATCCGACTCCACCACCGACCGGCGACGTGACCAAGCCGCTCGAATTCGACGACCGCCAAGTGCCCAAGCCGGGCGAGAGCCTCCTCGATACGCTCGATTCGTATTCGTCGCCGCAAGAGCCGAAGACGGATGTCGGCACGGGCGAACCGAGCACGAGCGTGCCGGACAAGAGCGTGCCGGACAAGAAAGAACCGGTGAAGAGCGACGCGGTCAAACGCGACGTCGTACTCCCCGATCTGCCGTCGATCGACACGCCGCCCCCGGCCGCCGAGCCGACGGAGCCGAGCGAGGAGAAACCCGAGGCACCGGAAACGAAGCCCGAGGCGGTGGAAACGAAGCCGGAAGCAGTGGAAACGAAGCCGGAAGCGGTGGAAACCAAGCCCAAGGCAGCCGAGCCTTCGAAGCCGGCCGCTGACGATCCGACCGAGTAGTCTGATGGATTCGGACGGACGACGCGTCGGGTGGGTTCTCGCGAGAATTGGTTACGAAGCCCGCAATGCCTCGATCGGTTCGAGCGAGGCGGCTCGGACGGCCGGGTAGATGCCGAAGATCAGGCCGACGGCTACCGAGAAACCGAATCCGGCCACGGCCGCCGGCCAGGAGATAATCGTCTCGAAATAGCCGAGCCATGACACGGCCAGCGCGGCCGAGACGCCCGTCAACACGCCGAGCACCCCGCCCGAGCCGGCCAACATGCTCGATTCGAGCAGGAATTGAAGCCGAATGTCGCGACGCGTCGCGCCGAGGGCGCGTCGCAAGCCGATTTCGCGGGTTCGCTCGCGCACCGAAATAAGCATCACGGCCAGAATGCCGATTCCTCCGACGAACAGCGAAATGGCCGCGACGCTGCCGATCAACAGCGTCATTGACTGGGCCGTTTCGCGCTCGGCCGCCAGCAAGGTCGCCTGGTTTTGAATCGTGAAATCGTCGGGCCGATCGCGCAGGCGATGCCGGTCGCGCAGAAGGTCGCGGATTTCGCCTTCCGCCCGATCAAGCAACACGGCCTCCCGTGCCTGCACGTAGATCGTGTCGATGTGGTCCACGTTGAAGAGTCGCCGCATCGCGGTTCCGAGAGGCACGATGATCAGGTCGTCCTGATCGAGCCCGTTGGGGTCCATGCCTTTCGACTCCGTAATGCCAATCACCTCGAACGGAACGCGACCGATTCGGAACTGAAGTCCCAGTGGATTTCGTCGGCCGAACAGGTTCGCCGCGGCCGTCGGCCCAAGGACGGCCACGCGCCGCCGCGATCGTTCTTCGTCCGCGTCGAACGCCCTTCCGTCGAGGACCCCGATGTTGCGGATCTCAAAGCCGCCGGGCATCATGCCGATGACCGTCGTAACGGCGTTTTCGTCCTCCCATCGCACGGCGAGTTTCTTGGTAATCGCCGGCGCGGCGGCTCGCACCGAGGGACATTGTGTTTGAACGGCCTGGGCGTCGTCGATTTCCATGGTGGTGACGACCGACGTCTGGCGTTGGCGGCCGGCGACGATGCGAGTCTGTCCGGCGTTCACGACAATGAGGTTGGTCCCCATGTCGCGAATTCGGTCGAGGATTTGCTTTTCAGCTCCTCGTCCGGCCGAGACCATGAGGACAACCGTGGCGATGCCCACGACGATGCCGATCACGCTCAGCAGGGTGCGGAGCTTGTGGGCCGCGAGAATCTCGCACGAAAGGACGATATTGCGTGAGAGTTTCATGGCGAAGTCATCGCAGCGCTTCGACCGGGCGTAGCCGCGCGGCGCGGCGAGCGGGTTGAACGCCGAAGAAGGTGCCTATCAACAGGGCGAACGCCAAGGCGACGGCAAGCGGTTCCCACGAAGCGACGGTCATGATGGGCGTGAATCGAGCCAGCAGCACGCTGACGCCGTAGCCCGAGAGACTGCCGACGATCATTCCGAGAAACGTGACGGCCAGCGACTCGGTCAGGAACTGCATGAAGATATCGCGCTGCGTCGCGCCGAGCGCGCGGCGCAGGCCGATTTCGGCTTGTCGTTCCGCGACGGATATCAGGAGGATGTTCATGAGCACGACCCCGCCGACCAGAAGACTCAGGGCGGCCAGGGCGATCAGCAGCATCGAAAGGGTTCCCGACGTGCCCCGCACCATCTCGGCGATGGCCATGGGCGTGATGATGCGGAAGTCGTCTTCGCGCGGCGGCGAAATATGATGCCGGGCGTGCAGGAGGTCGCGAATCTGCTTGGCCTGTTGCGGCATGAGGGCCGGATCTTTGGTAACGACGCGAATCGCCCCGACGTAGTCTACGTTCATCACCCGCCGCATGGCCGTGGTGACGGGGATGATGATCCGGTTGTCGAACTCGGCAACGCCTCCCATTCCGCCGACGCCGCGATGTTCGAGCACGCCCTTGACCGTCAGTCGCACCTTGTTGCAATGGATTTCCTTGCCCAGCGGATCCTGATCGCCGAACAGGTCGCGTTTTACCGCGGAGCCGATTACGCAAACCCGGGCCATGGTGGCGACGTCGTCGGCCGTGATGGGTTCTCCCTCGACGACTTGCCAGTTCCAAGCGTCGTGCCACTGCGGTTCGACGCCCCACACGACCGACTGCGTCTGGTTGCTTTCGTGCCGTAAATCCATATCGAAACGCCATGCTTGCGGCGTGACGACTTCGAGCCCGTCGATTTCGTTGCGAATCGCCTCGGCGTCGTCGAGCACGAGCGTGGTGACGGTCATGTCGGGCGGCGGCAGGTCTTTTCCACCGCCGGCGATGATCATCATGGCGCGCGGGCCGAATGCCTGCACGCGTTTCATCACCTTTTGCTCGGTTCCGCGGCCGATGGCCATGATGACCACCAGCGCGGCCACGCCGACGATCGTGCCGGCCATCATGAAGAATGTGCGAAGTTTATTCAGGCCGAGGGAGTGGAAGCCCTCGGCGGCAACGCGTAGTATTTTCATGTGACGGTTTCCTCCCGTTGCTCGCCATTTTCGGTTCTTTCGGCGTTCTCGCGTTCGGCGTCGCGCGGCCGTTCGACGCGCCGGTCTTCGGCAATCGTGCCGTCGGTCATGACGATCACTCGGTCGGCGTGTTCGGCGACATCGTCGGAGTGCGTCACCAGGACGATCGTGCGGCCCTGGCGATGGAGCCGCTTGAAGATGGCCAACACCTCGATGCCGCTACGGCTGTCGAGATTTCCAGTCGGCTCGTCGGCCAGGATGATCTCGGGGTCCGTCACCAGCGCCCGGGCGATCGCCACGCGTTGCTGCTGGCCGCCGGACAGTTCGTGGGGTCGATAGGTCATCCGGTCCTCGAGCCCGACCGCCGTCAGCGCGACGTCGGCCCGGTCCTCGGCGTCGTCGGGATATGCCTCGGCATAGATCAAGGGCAATAGGACGTTTCGCAGGGCCGTGGTTCGCTGGAGCAGGTGGAATTGCTGGAAGACGAAGCCGATTTTCTCGTTTCGCAGGTGCGAAAGCTCCTCGTCGTCGAGGTTGACGACGTCGATGCCGTCGAGATGGAACTCGCCGCCGGTCGGCTTGTCGAGGCACCCGAGTATGTTCATGAGCGTCGACTTGCCCGTGCCCGAGGCGCCCATGATGGCCACGTATTCGCCCCGTTCGATGCGGAACGTGACGCCGTGGAGCACGGGCGTGGCGACGTTGCCGCTGTAATAGGTCTTTTCAATGTCTCGCAGTTCGATCATGGGAACTCCTATCGTCTACTGAACGTTTGTCGGCGGAGCTTCGAGCAGAATGGTCTCGCCCTCGGCGAGTCCCGAGGCGACCTCGATCCACGGGCCGTCGCGCCAGCCGACTTTGATCTCGCGCGGTTCGGCCCGGCCGTCGGCGAGAACGTAAACCATCGTCTTGCCTCGCTGGCGTTGGACGGCCTTTGCCGGAATGGCCAGCACGCCCGACCGCTCGTCGAGCAAAATGGTGACGCTTGCGGTCATTTCGGGCCGCAGCAGTCCGTGGTAGGGCGTTTCGATGTCCACCACGACGTCGTAGTTGACGACGTTGTCCTGAATCACGGCCTTCGGATAGATGGCCGACACCTTGCCGGTGAATTCGGTCGCCGGGAATGCATCGACCGTGAAGGCGGCTCGTTGTCCCACGGCGATCTTGCCGATATCGACCTCGTCGACGAACGCATCGACTTGCAGACGGTCGAGATCGATAATGGTGACAAACGTGGGGGCTTGCATTCCGGCGGCCACCGTTTCGCCCTGCTCGGTCGACACCGAGGCGATGACGCCGTCGATCGGCGCGGTGATGGTGGCGTACGAGAGCTGTACCTTGGTGTTTGCGATGGCCGATGCGGCTCGGCCTATCTCGGCCTTCGCCTGACGGATATCCTCGGAGTACCGCGTCTCGGCCAGTTCGAGGGCTTTTCGCGCCGCCGCGACGCGGGCTCGGCCGACCGCGTGACGCTCTTCGGCCCGGTCGAGGTCGTCGTCGGTCAACACTCGCTGACCGTGAAGACTTCGGACTCGTCCCAGGTCTTTTTCCGCTAATGAGTAGGTCGCTTGGCTCTCCTCCAGATCGAGCCGCGCTTTTTCGATTTCCTTCGGCAAAAGCGATTCGACGGCCGCGAGCCTTGCCTCGGCCAGGTCCAGCTCCGCCTGACGTTGTGCCACCATGGCTTCAAGATCGGCCTGTTCGAGCCGGGCGACGACCTGTCCCTTAACGACCCGATCGCCGATGTTGGCCAAGAGACGTTCGACTTTGCCCGAGATGCGGGCGCCGACGCGGACCTCGGCGCCGATTTGCGGTTGGACCGCGCCGGTGGCAAGAACCGACGAGGCGAAATCGCGACGGGCGACGGTTTCGGTCGGCGGGGCCGCGTTTCGCTCGGGCGACGCCGTCAGCGGCTGAAAATACCACACGGCTCCAGCCGATGCGCCGATGAGAAGAACCAAGAAGACCAGCCGGCGACGCCAGCGTTTTCCTCGTCGCCGCGCCGCGCGGGCGGCCGAAGCTCCAGTCGAGTCTTTCTGAACCAAGGTTTCTCTCCCGTTCGCGCCGGAATCGCCGGCGATTCTTCGATGCGCGGCCGGGCTTGCCAGGTCGGCATGAGCACTCATTCGATAGTCCCTCGCAGAGTCTGCCCCATGCCGCGTCCGATGCCTTGACCCGACATGGGCGGATCGGCCGGACATCCGGTTCGCTCGCGCAGCATCTTGAAGAGCCTGGTTTGCTGGTCGGCCGTCAGATCCTGCTTTTCCGCCAGCAGGTGGTCGACGACGAGGGCTTGTATTTTCGCCTTCGTCGCCAATACCTGATCCTGCTTCGCGCGAATCGCGTTGCGGTCGGGCTCGTCGGACGCGATCAGGTCGATTACCTCGGAGCGCAGAGCCTGAACCTCCTCGGCCAGCTTCTCGGCCGAATCCTGAAACGCCGTCAGCCGCGGCTCAATCCGTTTCCATTGTGAATCGGTGACGCCCAACTCGCGGTGCAGTGGACACCAGACGGCCGATTCGGTCGTCGTCGTTTCGGCATCTCGCACGCTTGCCCGAGCCGTATGCACCAGCCACACGGCCCCGAACGCGAAATTCAACGCCAGCGAGGTGACGATCAAACAAAGTCCTAGTGTCTTCAACATGGTTCGTTTCCTCTAGTCAGCCTTGCGCGAAACGAGTCCCAGATAGGCGTGGGCGAGCAAGTCGCCTCCCGGCTCGTGCAACTGCCGGAACTCGGATGTGGCCGAGGGGTCGGACGGGCCGACCGCGGCTGGCCGGTCGTCAGTCGACCAGACTCCTTGTCCCAGAAAACCACCGAGCAACACGCCTATTGCCAGTGCCGTGGCGATGGCCGATGCATGGCGCAATCGCCGACCGAGATTTCCGGCCGGGCGACGTGCGGACGCGGCAAAGGTCGGCTGCAGTCTTTGCGCGCGCATCACGACTCGCGCCGCGAATCCCTCGGGAACGGGGGGGGCCGCGACTGATTCGAGCAGCAATGCCAGCCGAACCAGCCTATTTCGAGCCTCGCGACACGCCGGGCAATCGGCCAGATGTGCCTCGATTCGGTCGGCGACACCGGGCGTAACGTCTTGTCGGACAAAGAGATCGAGTTGTTTCCGCACGTCATGACATCGCATCGGTCGTCTCCATTTCCCAGAAGAACAAACGGGCCAACGGCCAAGAACCCCCGCAGGATTCTGGGAAATGCCGGAATTGGGTACACTACCCAGTGGTCTCTTCCGAGGCGTCAAGCAAGCGACCGAGCCGTCGTTCGAGAGTCGCACGGCCACGAGCCAGGAGTCGCTCGACGGCCTTGACGCTAAGCTGCATGGCCTCGGCGATTTCCCGAACCGCGAGGCCCTCGTTGTACTTCAGAACGATGGCCGCGCGTTGTCGTGCGGGGAGCCGGGCAACGGCCTGTTGAACGATCGCCTCGCGCTCCCCTTCGACTAGCCGTTGGTCGGGACGGCTCGCTTCGTCGGTGGCGAGCAGCGCGGCCTCGGCGGGCATGGGACGCCCTTTACGTCGGTAGTCGAGGCAAAGCCGCACGAGCACGCGATAGAGATAGGTGCGAAACGCGGCTTCCGGACGATAGCGATCGGCCGCTTCGAAGATTCGCAAGAAGGCATCCTGGGCAAGGTCTTCGGCCGCTTGACAATCGGCCACTATCCGGTAGGCTGTCCGCCAGACGGCGTCCTGATGCCGGAGAACAAGCCGATCGAACGCCGCCCAATCCCCCGCCGCGACCAATGCCATCAAGGTTTCGTCGGAGGGCTCGACCATGATTGGGCGGGAGTCTGGAGTGCGGCCGCTTCTCCGGCGAACGGTTGAAATAAAAGGGCTTCAGCGGATGGGGAGGGATTCGAACCCCCGGTACGCGAACGCGTACAGCAGTTTTCAAGACTGCCGCCTTAGACCACTCGGCCACCCATCCGGTTCTGTTTTATCCTGGATTTCTGACGTTTGCCCCGCCTTGGGCAGTGAACGTGACACCCGCTACTACACCAGCCGGCAGTCCTTCGGACTCGAAAAGCCTCCGATTTCTGGGGTCTTTCGGGTGCGGGAGCACGGCGACCATGCCATCGCGACGTCGAGGAACGGCGATATGCCCAAGTCTACAGCAAAACGGGCTGTCGGCAAGGCCCGGAAACCTTGTTGACTCAGAACGCGAACACGTTTGGGCTCACGTGAAAGAACTGAGCAAGACGGCCGATATGCTCGCGGTTCAATGAACGCTTTCCCTTCAAGACGGCCGAAATCGTCGAATCGNNCAATGCCAGTAGCCCGGGCAAGTTCCGTCTGTGACACGCCCCGGGCGTCGATCAACTGCCGAAGCATTTGGGCGTCGGAAAGCGGCTCGAACGGAAACTCTTGCGATTCGTACTGTTCAACAAGCCCGGTCAATACATCGAGGTAGTCGCGTTCTTCGGTGGAGAGCCGGTCCTGGTCTAGAAGTATGTCGAGCATCGCCGTCGCGCGAGTGAGTCCTTCTTCGGAGCGAATGGGCCGCAAGGGAAATTGGCCGATCAATTCCATGTACCGATCTTGCCGGTTGCCTGGTCGGTCGATAGTGGCCATGATCTATCCCTTTCTCCAATCGCCCCGGTCGTATTCGGCGTGGGTCAACACGTGCCGGATGTAGACCCGGCCATACTCGAAGAACACGACGACGAATAGCCGGAACTTGTTTCCGCCGATATTGAACACAACACCGTGACCCTCTTCCCGGTGCCCGATCAAGTCCGCACTGGGAAATGTGGCCCTTACCTCGGCGAAGTTCTCCCAGCGGGTCTTCTCAACGATTCTGTGCCACGCCCGAAGCGGTTCTTCGGCGTCCGGGTGTTTTTCCCAGAACTCTCGCAGTTTCTTCTTTGAGATGACGTGCATCCTTGCCCCCGAGTTCGTGTCGTACCGCTACTTAAGTATCTTCGCAAAATGCGAAGAAGTCAAGGAGGGAAGTCAGAGTGGGTGACTGGGTGGATCTCATCGCACGTGGAGAACCCGACGAAACCAGCATTTCGGTGATCCGTCAGGCGATACTCCGATTTTCCGATTTTTTTTCAAAATCTGCTTGCAACGCCTTGCCCCGGCCGATATACTGCATGAGTGCCTTAGCTAATTAGGGCACTCAGGAGGCTAGCATGGAAATCAACCCGAGAAGCCATATCCCGATCTATCTCCAGATCGTCGAGGCGCTTCGGTCGGCCATCGCGGCGGGCGTGTTTCGGCCGCGCGAGGCGCTGCCGTCGCTCCGTGTTCTGGCGGTCGAGATGCAAGTGAACCCGAACACGGTTCAGCGCGCTTACGACGAGTTGGAACGCGACGGGCTGGTCTATTCGCAGCGGGGCAGGGGACTCTTTGTCACGGAAAACGGCACGGCGGCGGCCCAAGAGCACGCCCAGCGAACTATCCGCCACAAGCTCGAAGAGATTCTTCGCGAGGCGGCGCGGGCCGGGATGGATGCCAAGAAGGTTCGCGACATCTTCGATCTGGCCGCCGCGGACTTCGTCAGAAAGGAGGGCCAACACGTATGAGCCACGACAATCGCAACACGGCCCGCATCGACACGGCCGCCATCGAGTTGGTGGACCTGTCCAAACGATTCGGCCAAGCCTGGGCCGTCAACGGCCTGTCGCTCAAGGTGCCCAGGGGAAGCACGTTCGGACTGATCGGCCCCAACGGCGCGGGCAAGAGCACCACGATCCGAATGCTCATGGGGATGCTCAGGCCGACCATGGGCCGGGCAACCGTGCTGGGACTCGACGCGCTGGCCGAACCGGTGGCGCTCCGCCAGCGCGTCGGCTACGTGCCCGAGACCCACAACGTCTACCGCTGGATGCGCGTCGAGCAGGTGATCGGCTTCTGCCTGAATGCCTATTCGTCGTGGAACGAGGAAACTTGCCGCGAAATGCTTCAGCTATTCGGGCTCGATCCTCGCAAGAAGGTCAAACACCTGTCCAAAGGCATGCTCGTGAAGCTATCACTGCTCATAGCCGTGTCGCACGAGCCGGAACTGCTCGTGTTGGACGAGCCGATGGCCGGCCTCGACCCGGTTGCCCGCGAGGAGTTCTTGGACGGCGTGTTGCGGACGATTTGCGAGCGGGGCCAAACGGTGCTGTTTTCAACCCATTCACTCGACGATGTGCAGCGACTGGCCGACACGGTGGGCATCCTCTACGAGGGCCGGCTGCTCGTCCATCAGAACGTCGAGGCGTTGCTGACCGAGACCAAGCGGATTCGGGCCGTGTTGCGCGACAGCGCGATGCCCGAGCAGCCGCCCAAGGGGACTGTTTGGCAGCGGGTCGAAGGCCGCGAGTGGCTGCTGACGGTCGAGGATTTCTCGCCCGAAAAGGTGCAACGGCTGCG
>DOEZ01000569.1 GCA_003532715.1 Planctomycetaceae bacterium | reverse complement strand
AGGGATCCGGGATTTGGAGGCGATTGGCCGGGTTGGATGAACGTCTTCATAACATACGGGTGGGCGTGGTTTCAAGTCGAAAAGCTGGCCGGCCTGAGTGGGGGCTGAGTGGGTTGGTTGTGGCGGAAGGGGTTTTGAGAGGCCGGGTTTTTCGGGAGTTCGGGATTTCGGCGCGGCGTGGGGAATGTCAGCCTGATTCGGAAGGGATGGAGAGTCGTTGCGGTCCTCTCGCTTGCTGCGCTTCGGGTTGGTGTTTAATCCACTCGCTGGCGCGTGGGGTTTGTGAGGAGACGATGGGGGTGTAATGGCAGGCTTGTGGATAACCCGGGTCAGTGCTTGGACGGGAGTGAGTGAGGGTTGAGCGGGAACTGTTCGGCGCAAGGACGGGCAGGCCATTCAAGGAACGCCGGCGACGGTGATTATTGCAGATTTGGAGTTGTGGGGGTTTGTTTCATGGTGTTGTGTGCCTTCTCTCTATTAGCGGTCAGTTTGAGGCCAGTTCATCTCTTCGTCGAATGACCTTTGCCGGGCTTCCACCGACGACCGAAAACGGTTCGACCGATTTTGTCACGACGCTTCCGCCGGCGACCACCGCGCCCTCTCCGATGGTTACACCGGCGAGAATGAGGCAATTGGCCCCAATCCATGCATCTTGTTCGATAACGATGGGCTCCGGTCGACATCCAGCGTCAAAGATTCGTTCCCGTGAATCTGGAATAGCGTGGTTCTGCGAGAGTATTTGCGTTCGGTATCCGATCAGTGTTCTTGGCCCGATCGTGACGTTGCCAGTCGTGACGATCAGAACGCCGAGCGCCAAATCGACGTCATCGCCGATGACGAGGTTATTGGCAGGTGCAATCCAAACGCCAGGATAGAATATGACGCGACGCCCGATCTTCGCGCCTCGAAGGCGCAAGAATGACGCCTTGATCCAGTTGCAGACAGGATACCGGGGCAACAAGAACAGGCATTGCATGATCGATTCATACGTGACCACGAGGAAACGATGAATCGAACCCAGCAAGCAACATTGCGTCTTCGGGCGAGAGTCTGGTTCGGTGGAGTCAGCGGGGCAGATGTTCATGCTACAGTTGCGTGGTTCTAGATTTGGGCCAATGAATACGTGCTCGTTCGCGAGGCGTGCATGGCCCTAATATCTCCGCCTCTTCCAGACATTGGAAATAGCGATCGAGTTTTTCCGCCGCCGTGGGGTACATTGCCAACTGCGTGTCTCCCTGCGCGACGAGGCGTTCTCGCAAGTCGCTCCGGTTCATCAGGCGTGCCATGCCTTCGGCCGACTCCACCGCATTGGCCGGATCGAGGTAGAACGCCGCATCACCGCACGAATCGCGAGACCAGTCGCCATCGGTCACCACGAGCGGCCTCCTCATGCGCCAGGCTTCGACGAAATTATTGCTAAAACTCTCCAGCCGGCTAAAGGTACACATGGCATCCACGCAGTGGATAAGGGTCGATACATCGGCCGGTGGAACCGGACCGACATTGTGAAGGTGTTGATCGAGTCCCCTTTCACGAAACGCGGCCACGACGGCGTTTGCGTATGGATCGCGTTCCGGCATCGTCGTGACGAAAACGAAATTCGTTTCGCCGCGTTTCCTGAGTTCCGAGGCAATCGCCGGCAAACGGTCGATCCGTTTGTTGGGATGCGCGCCGGCGAGAAACAGGAAACGAAAGCCTTCGGGCAAGCGACGCTCTAGAACCTGCGATTGTTCGTCATCCACCTTCTCGGGGCTGACCAGGTTGCTCGCCGCCATTCGCACGACCGCCACGCGCGATTCGGGAAAACCGCATAATTCGATCGCCCGACGCCTGAGGGCCTCGGTTTCAAATATCCAGTAATCGGCTCTTGTTGTCCAGTGTTGACGAAGGATATCGATTCCCTGCTTGAGTTGCAGGGAGAGCCAGGAACGGCCGGAATGCCAGAAGGGGATTTCGGGATAGAAGAGGTTTGAGTAGGCGCACCCATTAACATTGAAGAAGTACCCGCTGGTTCCCAGAAGAACGGGGCCGAAAATTGTGAAACAGGTTTGGCCGCGGTCAAAGTGTTTGCGACATGCAACGCCGAGCAGTGGGCGGGTAGCGGGCGCTGCCGAGAACGTCAAGTGGTCGATATCGCAGCGGCGGCACGCCTCGTGCAGCGGATGACCACGCCGGACCAATGCGCCACACTGCGATTTAGCCTCCGGTTTCACGGCCAACGTGTCGAGGAAGCTCATGGAGTTCTGGAGTCCCCCGCCGCGACCGATCCCAAGGAAATTCAGTATGCGTTTCATGCTGTGGTTTATTGGCGAGAGGTATGTTCGCGTCATGCAAGGATCGTCGCACGTTCACGCTTCGGCTCGGTCAGCGAAACGGGACATTTCCTCGTCGTAGATCGATTCGATTTGTCGCACTTCGATGGGAGTACGAAAACGCTGTTCCATGAGCTGGCGAGCATTGCGGCTGAAAGTCTCTCTCAGGCCGGCATCCGCGACAAGAGTATGCACCCTCTCACACAATTCTTCCACGGAGTTTTCGCGAAGCAACATGCCGTTGGAGCCGTCCGTGATGACTTCCGGCACACCACCGACGGGGGAGGCGATTGTCGGCACGCCGGCCGCTTGCGATTCCAATATGACCCAGGGCAAACCCTCCGCCACGGATAGAAATGCGTACACGTCAATCTCTCCGAAGAAAGCGGGCACATCTCGGACATATCCGCGGAATTCCACGTTCCGCGATAGCCCCATCGCCTCGACCTTCGCGACGATGCGAGGCAAGTCCGCGCCGACTCCGCCAATGACAAAACGGAGATTGGGGGAACGCTCGAGCAGACGCGGAATCGTATCGACAAATAGGTCGATGCACTTCGCTCGAACGATTTCGCCGAGGAAACCGATGGTGATTTGCTCGTTCGTGGGTGTGATGTGTTTCGTATATCTGAACAATGACGTGTCGATCGCGCTGGGAATGACCTGGCATCGATTGGAGAGGACTCCATACTGACCGACAGCCTGGTCACGCATGTAGCGGCACAAGACAATCACGCGGTCGAGCCGTTTTCGCAACAAGAAGTACGATAACCGGTAGACCATGGCTTTCAGTCCTCGCCGGGGATACAAAGCTCCCTCAATCGAGGAAACAAGCGAGCAAACGCCGCTTCTCTTTTTGTACCAGGCCGCGATAAGGTCGGACTGAATGAAGATGCTGTGAATAATGTCGGGCTTGACTTCATCGAAATAGGCAAGGAGCTCTCGGCGGGTGGCCGGGGAAAAAGCGAGTTCCAAACCGAGATTAGGAATCACATCGACTTGCATGTCACGCGTGCGGTATTCGGCCTGCAAGGATCGCAAGCAGACGTGGCATGGTCCGGAAAGTAGAATACGAACCTCGTACTTGGTCTTGTCGATATCCCTGTACCATTTGACAAGTCTGCCGGGCGTGCCTCCCATGATGCAGTTGCGCCGCAAAGGCGTCACGAACCAGACTATCCTTGTTCGGCGTTTCATAACCTTCTTTCGAAATGGTTCCTTTTCGACGGTGGCGGGGCCATCTTTGGGCTCACTCTCGGCTCGCGTTATGTGCGACGGAATACGGGTGGTTTGCCGGGCCTGCCTTGGATCGTGCCGGGCACGGTCAACAACGGATGGCTCGCGCCGGCATTACCCATGTTCGCGGAAAGTTGGTAAAGAAGCCCGATGACGATCCAACCAACCAACATATTATGTGTCGAATGCGCGACCCCGTACGCCAGGGTGCCCACCAGCGCTGCGCATAAGACCGTGACTCCGGGTGGAACCTGACGTTTCATCATTATTCTGGCTAACGGCCAGAAGAAGATTCCCACGAACAGCAGGCCCAGGAATCCGGCCGGTCGAAGGTGCTCGACGAAGATTGAATGCGCGACCAATTTGTGCTGGTCATACTCGATCAAACCAAAGCCCATGCCTTGTGGATTCCGGATAATATCGGCAAGTGTCGCATGCAAGGCGCCAAGGCGATAATGCCCTCCCTCCTCCACTAGTCTTCCGGGACCGAGCGACACGATACGTCGATTCAGGATCGCCATCTCGCTTGGGAACGCGATCTGNNAGAAGCGCGAGCCGCAGCACCTTCTGGTATCCCGAGCTGTAAACGGCATAGAGTCCGACGAAGGCGATTGTCAGATACAACGCGCGAGTGTAGTTGACCACGATTGAAAAGGTGAGGATCAGCAGGATTCCCGCCCACATCGCGGCCGTCAGGGGATTCTTCAATCTGCCATGTATTAGTTCCAGCAGGGGGATGCCCCACGCAAGCGCCAAGTAAGGACCCAGAATGGCACGACTACGAAACGGCCCGATCATGGCACGGCCGACGAGTTGCTGGGTGGTACCGCGGTCCAGCGCGAACCCGGTGTAACCTTCGTTGAATCGTGGGATGTTGACGATGTGGTAGTAGTCGACGAGGGAGACGAGGCACATGGCGGCGGTCGAAACGGCGAATGCACGGGCAATCGTCCGGCCCTTCTCGCTATCGAGTTTCAACGACATCACAGCGATCATGAGCAGCAAGTAGCCGCCACGATTGGCCCCGGCCTGGAGCGACATGAACAGCGGCACGTCCTGCAAGAATGACGCGGCGGTTCCCAACAGGACGAAGGCTCCGAAGAACAAGACCCGAGGACGGGAAAGGATAGACGAGAAGAACCTGGTCGTCAGCAAGGATATGGCAACGACCGCCAGGGCGAAGACGGTTGTTGGGCCGCGATGCCAGAATTCAGAACCATATTCGAGTCGTAACACGTCTCCCCAGGGAGAAAGGACCGCGACTAACAGAAGGGCATAGTATCCAAGTCGTGACGCGAGGTCGCGGTGTCCAGCGGCAATACCGGGACGGATTCCGGCCACCACTCGAGGATCGGGGTAAGCAATGGACATGTCGTAGGTTCTCAATTCAACGAAAAAACTTTGGCATGACAGGCGGCTCGCGAGGACACGTCAGCGCCCGCCATCAAGGGCGTCTGATTTAGCCGCGAGACGATTCAACAGCAAGTCGACACGGTCAACCATGGCGTCGGAGGAAAACTGTCTCACGTAGTCTTGGTCGGCACGGTAGACGGCGTGAAGACGTTCGCGGTTATCCCACAATTCTAGCATACTCTGGCTCAGCGCCTCAACCTGTCCAAATTCGGGGACCGTGCCCAATCCGCTGCGTTGGAGTATCTCGGCGCCCTCTGTGGTGCGTCGCATCAGGCCGAGGATGGGTTTTCCCGTCCCAAGATACTCGAAGAGTTTGCCGGGGATTTGCATGTCGTACTTCTGTTCGACGTATTTTATCACGAGAAGCACGTCGGCGGCGTCGAGTTCGGCTCGGAATTGCTCGCGAGGGACCTCGTCGAGGCATTCGAGGGCATCGGACACATGGAGTTGAGCGGCCAGCGTCCGGAATTCTGCGGTTCCTTCACCGCCGCCGAGGAGTCGAAGCCGAATATGCGGTTGGCACGACGGTCGTTTCTTGAAGAGTACGGCGAGGGCTTCGAGCAGGGTTCGGGCGTTTTTTCCGCGGCTGGTTGTCAGCGACCCGGCATGAAGAAACACAAACCTGTCGGTGGCCCGTTTTGGCAACGGCGTCTGAATGTCGCCACGATAGGAAAGGTAGATCGGCACGACGTGCTCGTCGGGCAGTTTGTATGCTTGGCTGAGATAGCGCGCGTAGGAGTGGGTGGTTGTGACAATCGCCGCGCTTTGGCGAACGCATCGAGAAAAGCCACGCCGGACAACGGAGGGGGGGCCCGCGTCGTCGGGATACAAGGGGGGGTCGTGGAGTTCCATCACGAACGGCCTCTGGTAGATTTTTGAGAGATAGCGGCCCGCGAAGACGCCCATCAGGTTCGAGGAACTGATTGCCCAGATGACGTCGGGGAACGTGTCGCGCGGCCAAGCGCGTCGAGTCCACATCGCGGTTCGAATGGGCCAGCCGAATTGCAGCATTCTGGAATAGTGGGCTTTGCCTCGGAGTTTCCAGAGTCCTCGGTTCGCGCGACG
>DOEZ01000575.1:846-10779 GCA_003532715.1 Planctomycetaceae bacterium | reverse complement strand
TCGTGCCCGTGTTGACCGACGTCGCGGCCGTCGCCGTGATCACAACATCCTCGGGCCCGTCGAGCAGTCCGTTGTCGACGATCGTAATCGGCAGCACGGCCGAAGTCTGACCGGCCGGGATGGTGATCGTCTCGGGCACCGTCAGCCGATCCGTATTGTTCGAAGCAAGGCTCACGACCAGATCGCTTTCCAAGGCCGCCGGCAGATCGATCGTGCCGTAGATCGTTCCTTCCCCTTCCGTCGCGTCCGTCGGTAGCGACAGAGTAAGCTGTGACAGGTCGACCGAGAGAACATATTCGCCGGACGTGACTGCTTCGGTGAGAATGCGAACCACGTAGTCGCCTGTCGTGGTAGCGACATACGTAAGCATCGCATTTCGCCCATCAGGAGCGCCATTCTCGTTCGAGGCAACCAGCGTACCGGTCGTGTCGTACAATTCGATTCTTGGATCAAGCGTATTGATAAACTCACTGGGACCACCGGCCGGAGTAGTCGTCGCAACAATCAATGCCTCGCCGGCTTGAGCCGATGTTTTGTAGTAATCTCCGATGACGCCACTCACATACCCCAACACTTCACCCGATTCAGGCAAGCTTTGCGCGGTGGCG
Source organism: Planctomycetaceae bacterium (assembly GCA_003532715.1). Taxonomy (GTDB): domain Bacteria; phylum Planctomycetota; class Planctomycetia; order Pirellulales; family Thermoguttaceae; genus UBA11386. Next base: position 10,171 of record DOEZ01000575.1, on the reverse strand, counting down.
AAAGAGTGATTACTTTCAGTGTCGAAATCGCCGTTTTGGGTCACGACCAGGCTATAGTCGGCGCTGTCGCCCGTAATGCGTGCATAGTAGACTCCGTCGGTGGAGGCCACGTAGTTGTTAATGATCGCGCTTAAAACAGACGCAGATGCGCCCGTGGCCAGCAGATTCCCCGCACTGTCATGGAGTTCCAGCGTTGCGCCCGTGACCGACGCCGCCAGGGCCAATGTAACCGATTCACCCGCATCGAGTGTGAATTGGTACCAATCTTCGCTCGGGGCAGGCGTCGTGATTGCGATTTCGTCGAATCCACGGCCGTCCGTTGAGATGGAAAAGTCGTCGTACTGTTGGAATTTGATCTTGAAATTTGAGCCGAGCGTGATGCCATGCGATGCCGCCTGGGCCGCCAAGTCGAGCGTGTTTTTCGTCCATGTGCCTTGCGACAGGCCGTTCCATATTGGGTGCCAAGTCACACCGTCGGCGCTGATGGCCACACCATCAGCGTTGTAATGGCCGGTAAAATCGCCAGGGAAATTGTGTGATTCGTCCGACCATGTGCGATGAAAGAAGCTAAGTGTTGGAGAATCGATTCCTTCGAGATTGACCGTCCACACAGCTTCGTTGAGGTTGTAGGTGCCGGATGAACTGACGTCCATGATCAACGCATACGGTCCGCTGGCGGTGCCCCCGGTCCCAGTCACACGAATTCGCCCCAAAGAAGCGCTCGAGCAATAGGTGGACCACTGGGCTCCCAGCGACCCGCTATCGAACGTATCGCCGACTACCACCACTCCGCTGGCCGGCGGCGTCGTGCCCACGATGGCGCAGTGTTGGATTTCACCATCGGCTAACGGCATGAAGGAGTTCGTGATATCCTGAGCCGTTTCCAAGGAGTTATTACTTGTGCCCCCGAGTTCTTCATCCTCGATTGCCGCATTGAGCGTCAATTGCAGTGTGAAAGTGCCGGAAGTGTCGTCGGCCGAACCGACCGTCACCACGTAGGCTCCCGCCGTCGAGACGACAATCGATTGCAACCATGCCGCGGAACCGGCGGCCGACGCCTCCGCCGATCCGAGGATCGCTCCGCCAGGTCCCAGAATGGAAACCGTGGGCCGCAGGGTGGCGCCGGTCGGTTGGACAAACGCGGTCAAGGTTTGTCCGGCATCGAGGTCAATGGTAAAACAGTCCGTATCACTTCCCGGCGTTATCTTGCCCGCGGTCAAACCGGAATAGACAAGCCCTCCGAGTGGCGCCTGAGCCGCCAAGGGCGTTGGGAAGTCGACCGTTCCGATGTCCATAATAAGAGCGCCTCCATAAGCTCCCCCGGGATTTCCCCAGACGTCGCTGACTGCGCCAGCGGGAAGGATATAAAGAAAGGCATCTTCATCATGAATGCCTGTCAGCGTATAGCCGACCGTATTGGCATCGACCATCGTGGCCGACACGACGGATCCCCGGACAAGTGACAAATCATCCGTACCGATGGACCCCGGATCGACCGCTTCGTCGAAATGAAGCTCAAGGTATTCAAACGGAAGAGTGACCACCGCATCCATCGGTGGAGTGGTCGACACCACGGAGATTATGTGCTCGTCATACCGGAAGGACGCATCCCAGGCTTGAATGTCGGCACTATCGCTCGCGCGTTGGATTGCCCCGTCGGCGATGCCCATGCTCTGCAATCCTTGAGTCGTCATCGGACTCGTCGTGAAATGAAACNNTACCATAAGATCGCCGACATCGATGCTGGAACTCGCATAGGCGGAGGAAAAGTTGACCGTGAAGTCGGTCAACGGCGCGGAGACGGTCGTATCTGCGGCAGGCGTGCTGCCGGTGACGCTTAACCCCAGGTCGGGCATGTCAAAGGCCTGGGTGACGTTCGTCGAACTGCCACTGCCGCCGTCGTAGGCGCTTAGTCCCATTCCGCGGCGCGCGAAGGCCGTCCAGATTTCCAGTTGGTTGGCTCCGCCAGTCAAACTCAGATCGGCCAGAAGAAGTGCGTCGCGACCTTTGAGATACGTCGGATTGGTCGGCATGAGCTTCAATGAATCCATGACGAGCTTCATCGCCAGAATATTACCCTCGGCGCCGTCGGCGTACCCGCCGGCAATATCGGGGTTGTATCCGTATTTGTCGATCAACAGCCAGTTCAGGTCCCACAAGACCGAGCACCAGACTTCGCCCATGTCATGCACTTCTGGATTGGCACGGATGTCGCTGTAGGTTAGAGGATTGACGCCCATGTCGTAACAATACGGATAGCGGCGTATGCCGGCGCCGTCCGACGATTGGCCTAATACATAGGTTCCGACCGGGTAACGAGCCATCTGTGTGTCAGTGTTCTTTTGCGTGAACATGAGTCCCCACCAGTCGCTCCACCCTTCGCCCATGCCGCCGCTCTGGATGGCGTTGAGCGCGCTGACATTCGAGGGTCCGCCCACGAGACGGTTCGACACGCCGTGGCCATATTCATGCACCATGATCATGTTGTCCAGATCGCCGTCGCGATTGGGGCTGGTGTAAGTGAACCGAAACATCTGCATTCGCGGCGCGGTTCCGTCGGGTGGCGTCGCGAAGTTGGCATTGTTGGTTCCCGTGCCGTCTTGAGCGTCGGCTTGCACGGGATCGTTGCCCAGCCCTTGACCGGAATAATTGGTCACCTGGAAATTGCCCGCGATCTCCGTAAAACCGTACTGCGCGTGGACGTCGTGCAGAATGTTGTTCCAATAGAACAGGTTGGTGATCGCAGCGTTTTGATAGTTCGAAGGAGCTTGGGTCAAATCGAGCGGGAAGTCGAACGAAAGACCGACGCCGCCGCTGGGACGGGTCCCGCCGGTGTTGTTTGCGTCGGTGTCTTCTTGTGCAAACACGTTGTTGCCGCGGGTGTCGGTATACTCGGCCCCGGCCGCTCCGTTCGTGTCGTGCCAACCGTAGGGTGAATAAACGGGATCGTTCGGATCGGTGACCACCGTTCGCGATCCGTCGTTGGGCATCTCGGTGGGCATCGCAAAGACGTTGTAAGAAGCGCTGTCCACCCAATCGCACAGTTCCAGCACGTCGCCGCTCGTCGCATCGGCGCTCACGTCGTACCAATGCTGGCCGTCGGGCGTTCGCAAGATGTAGTCCCACGCCAACCGCACCCCGCCTTCCACCGGCACGTAATGCAGTTTGGCGGGAATGGTATCCAAGGAAAGACTCGCATCGAATAAAGTTATCGTCGCGTCGAACGAAGTGATTTGCAGGTCATCGTTATCCCCGATAGACGCCGAGACGTCCTCGAAACCAAGATAGGAAGCCACCCGTTGCAACCCTGCTGCTGGAGTCAATAGGGTGTCTAGATCGATGTTTGCCGACGAGAAGTCGTCGGCGCCGTTGATGCCGGGCACGAACCCACCGCCCACGTTCATCACGCAACCGTCCTGGTCGATGTTGATTGCCAGATTGGCGTTCCAGACTTCCAACCCCTGGTGTTCCTGACGCAGGTAGATATGGGTAATGCCCGAGTCGGCGTCGGTATAGAGATCCGTGGTGAACGCATGAGCCAAATCGTCGGCGGTCAAACCGAGCTGGCCGGCGTTGTCGGATAGAAAGCTCATCGCAATATCGAGGGGGGCGGCCGGCGACGGATTGGTCAGATAGCCGTCGAGGTCCTGCAAGTAATACTGCGTCGGCAGGAAGGGCACCTCGGGCATCCCGATGCTCAGCAATGCACGCTCCTCCATGGCTTCGAAACGCAACATGCGGAACCGGTTTTCCAGGGTAGTGGCTCGTCGGCTCAGCCAACCTTGCGATCTGGAACCTCGTGAACGTGATTGAGTTTGATGATCTGCCATCGCACGAGAAAAATTCATGTTCATTTTGACCTCGCGTAAAATGCAATGAGTTCGATAGGATAGGAAGCTTGATGGGCCATGGAATAGACAGGCTTCTTCCATGCGAGCTTGCTAACCGGGAAGTCGGTCAATCGCTGCCATGGTCTCTCGGCGCGAATGAGATTCGTCCGACTCAGGCAAAGTCACCAATTGCCCGAGCGGAGCCAGCCGTGGACCAATGAAAGATTGCTGCCTCCTTCACGATGCCGTGCATTTGCCCTTCATCACAGACAACGAGTTTTTTAGTTGGCCCTGATGGGTCATCCAAATCAAAAGACTCCAGCACGTTGGAAGCTGGATTCGCCGCGAAGAAATCGATACGCACGATAGCCGAACAGAACTCACCCGCCACGCCCACTCATTTGTGCGAAACAAGACCGCGTGGCTTCCCTTGCGGTCAGCCGAAAGCAGCGAAGAGCCACCCCTTCAAGACCGTGAGTTGGCCCCTCACGAATGACTGTCATTGCTGATGAGATCAACGTAACCGATATGTTCCCAAAAAGCAACAGGCATTAACCGAGGAATGATGGAAATGCCCCGTAGTGGGGGTGCATTAGCACCAGCAAGTTCTGTTGTAGTCCAGTGAGTCTTGATAACCGCTCGGATGGAGGCGCAAACCCCTAGGAATGACGGAAAAACGCGGCCGCAAACGGTCCAGTCCGTGGCGTCATGATGCTGCGGCAATGCCCCCTGACACGTCGGGTTTAAAAAGACCTTTTCTATCTGCCTGTCATTTTCCATACGAGAGAAGGCAAACCAATCAGGATCAGGACCACGCCGGCGGGTTCCGGTACATTGCTTGTCTCGTCAAGACTCGTATTCCAATTGGCTGCAAGGATAGAAGCGTCGATCGCGTTGACTCGGCCATCGTCGTTGAAATCACCCATTGCCCATGTTGCATTCGTTTCACCCCAGTGCTTGGCCAGGGTTGATGCATCAGTTTCGTCTACATCGCCATCACCATTCGCATCACCTGGCACCCAGGCATCTCGACCCAATAGCGCAAGGTCGTCAATCAGGTAGTCGCACGACGATAGAAATGTGTTGAAGCTGACTACCGACGGTAGCGAGCCGGCCGAAGGTGCGGCGCCTTGCCACCCGGTGAGCCCCATCGCACGATGTACTTCTCCCACGGCATCGACCAACGTAATGTCATAGGTCGGCGATGTCGTGCCATAATTTCCCACAATGGTCATGCGATTGACCTCGGGCGTCTGGCTGACGTCGTTGTCAAACAAGACGACGTTATACAGCGATCCGATCGATTGCCAATCTCCGTCGTACAGTTGAATTTCACCTTTGCCATTGTTGTCCGTATCGACGACCCGAAGCGTGATCTGACCGTTCCCGTGACTGACACCCAAGCTGAGCGAACGGCCGCTCCCAGCGCCGGGATCCTCGGTGGCAAAACGGAAACTCAATCGCCACTGAGCCCCGAGCGAGTCCGTATTGACTGATTGACGTATCTCTCGCCGTTGCGTTTCATCCGAGGTTGAAAAGGCGGGCATAAAGGCGGAGCATCCTTTTACGCCCATCGCGTTCACGCCTTGTTGCATGGCGGCCGCATTCTTCCTTGGATCCGTGGCCGTCCAGCCGGCGGGGAAATCGCTTGTTCCTACGTTTCCCCAACCTAGAGTGTCTTCGAAGTCGCCGTTGACTATCGCATTTCCAGAAGTGGACTGTTGGAGCCAATCCAAATTGAACTTAGCCAACGTGATCCGCTCGTAGTAACTGCTGACGCCATTCTCGTAGGCCAGCAGAATGGTCTTGTCCGCCATGACAGCCAATTCAGAGTAGCCGGATGGCCCCGAATGGATTTCACGCTTGGTGGGCCATGTCGCGGCTTCATTCTCCGACAACCAAACGCTCATGTGACTGCGGTCAGCCGCGCCGGGGGCCGAATAGAGGAGACGATTCGCTCCGTCCTTGCTCGCCAGGCTGTAGCGAGCGATGCTAGTCTTGCTCGCGGTCATTTGAGAATTGATCGTGCCGTCGCGGACGGCCGCGGTCCAGGTTATCCCCCCGTCGGTGCTCGTACTCTTCGCTCGGCTCGGTGTTCCGGCACTGGTCCGCTGGGTCATCAGGAGTGAGCCGTTGGCAAGTTGAACAACGGCGCATTCGTTGGTCCCGCGAATCGTGGCGTCAGCGTCAACCGGAACAACCTGGCCTGCTTGCCACGATTGACCGTGATCATCGCTATGGAGGATGCCGCTTCGATAGGTGTCCGGAGCGCCTATCGTCTCATTGAGCCAAATCGGAGCCACTAGCCGCCCCGAAGTCGTTTGGATGCCCGCTGTCGGGCCAGGCCCGAGGCGCGTCCAATCGAAATTGAAATTGTCGGCCACGCTGGTAATCTCGGTCGGCGTCGAAAACGTCACCCCGTTGTCGGTACTGGTTGTGACGAACATACGTTGGTTGTTTCGCGAGAAGAGCAAGTGCAAGTGGCCGTTTGTCTGATCGACGATCGGCGTTGGATTGCCTATGGTTATCGGCGCGGCTCCACCTTCCTCGTACACGACTTGCATCGCGGACCATGTCTGACCGCCATCGCTACTGCGGCGCATCACAAGATCAATGTCCCCACTATCACTCGCGCTTGTCTTGCGACCTTCGGCGAAGACGAGCAATGTCCCATTGGGCATGACGGCCAGCGATGGGATGCGGTACGTGTGATATCCCCCCTCGCCCGACTGAAATAGAACAGACTCTTGGAAAACAGGGCTAGCGATGCTGACGGTTGACAAACCGAGCAGAACTACCAATATCGCGATTCGGCGCGTCTTGCCAAATCGGATGAATCGTGTGGCACATTGCATGAAGTCGTATTCTCTCTGTTCGGCAAAATCAGGTCATTGCATCCGAAAACAACCGCACGGACGCTGACGCTATACGCCCTCCTCTTACAATCTTCGACGACCACCGAGACAAACCAGGGCGGCCATGACACAGAGGACGATTGTCGAGGGCTCGGGCACGGGGGTTCCACCGGCCGTTTCATGAAGCGAGCCAGTCCACTGGGCGGCGAGAATCGACGCATCCAAGGCATTGACCAGGCCGTCGCCGTTGAAGTCGCCGTTGGCCGGACCGGCGCCGGGAGCTCCCCAGTTGGCGGCCAGAACCTTGGCGTCTTCCTCATCGACTCGGTTGTCGCCGTTCGTGTCGCCGGGAATCATTTCCACGGGATCAATGTCGATCAACGAGACATTGTCGATGACGTAGCTGCGCGCGGAGTTGAACGTATTGAAGGCCACTCCCAGTAAACCACCAAAATCACCGGAAGGGGCCGAGCCTGCCCAGAAACTCAAATCGGTTGCCGAAAACTCGACGTCGTTTGCATCGGTGACTATGACGTCATAGAACGGCGTATCCTCGGCATAGCGTCCGGTTATTGTCAGATGATTAACCGACGCATTTTCGCCCAGGAGATCATCGACTACGATCGCGTTTTCCAGCCCAGCAACCGTTTGCCAACTGCTATTCGAATAGAGCTCAATATCCCCGACTCCATTTTCGTCGTGGTCCACGACACGGAGGAAGAGTTTTCCGCCGTCATAGCCCACGAGTTCGAGCGTGAACGACCGTTGTCCCGTGAAAAACGTCGATTCGGCGGCCAGATCGAGGTCGAGTTGCCAGTCGGTGGACGTCGGAACACTGAACATCTGGCGGCTCTCACGGCGTTCGGCCTCGACGGTTGTTTCGTACGCTCCCATGTATGCGGAGGTGCCCGAGCCGCCAATAGCCAACGAACCGCTCCACTGCTCCGCTGCGTTGGCGCGGACACCCTCCATGGTCCAGCCGTAAGGAGGATAGGTCGTGCCGGGTGCTCCCCAACCGGTCGTATTCTCGAAGTCGCCGTTGACGATGTATTGATCAGGTCTGTTCGGTTCTATCTCGGCCAACACGACGTTGTCGACCAGATAATCGCCCACGCCGACAGCGGGAGCAAGAAACGTGTTGAAGTTGCAACCCTCCGCGCCGGTGACCGGTTTGGCGCCGGTGCCGCTGAGAGGATATTGATAGTAGCCGACGTCCGTGGCCGTGAACGTTCCAAGCCCATTAGTGATCGTGACATCGTAGACCGGATTGGTCAGGTAGGAGCGGCCCGTGAACATGATGTGGTTGACCACGGGCGTTGTGCTCACGTCGGCGTCGAATTGGACCGCATTGCTCAGCACGAGTTGCCAGGTGCCGATGTAAACCTCAAGATCGCCGATTCCGTCGTCGTTCACGTCCGTAACGCGGTGGTTTATGCGGTTGGCGTTGCTCAACTCGACGGCGGCAGTCAGCGACCGAGTGCCGTAGGCGCCGGGATCTTCACAGGCAAAATCGTACTGCAACACCCATTCGGGCCCGACTGCGTCGACCACGTTCCACATGTCGCGGCGAATGGTATCATCCGAGGAGGGATAGGCCGGCATATACGCCGAAGTGCCGGAACCCCCGATGGCATTGGTGCCGGTTTGCATCGCGGCCGGGTTCTTTCGGAGCGATGTCGTCGTCCCCGTCTGGTGAGTCCAACCGGCCGGCAAGGTCTCGTCACCCGGCACGCCCCAGTCGGTGAGGTCTTCGAAATCGCCGTTCGTCAACAGATTATCCAGTGAAAATGCGTTGGGTGAAATCACCACGGCGAACACATACCAGACTGCAGCCAGCTTTAGAATGCTTTTGACAATTAGCATGATAGTATTCCTTATTTCATTCAAATAAATACTCTGCAACCGTGCAACGCGGTGAGCAGACCGATTTTACCTTTACCCGAATAACCACTTGTCTAGCCGGCTAAACTCTTGTCGCTGATGTGAAAAGGCCGACGAACCCGAAGCGGCCCTCTCGCCCCGGTGTTCAGCATCCGGGGCGAGAAGGTCTTAATTGCCGATACTACAGCACTCATCTCTCCCGTTTTGATTTTCGCTCGCTTAGTCGCGGCGACGCATGGCAACGAGGCACATCATGCCGCATGTCAACAGCACTAGGATGCCGGGCTCGGGCACCGTCAACGAGACGTTGTCGACCAGGAAGTCGCCTGTCGAGTTGAATGTATTGAAGCTGCAGCCTGCCGCGCCGGCGGTGACGAGCCTGGCGCCGTCATTAGCGTAATGATAGTAGGCGAAATCCGTGGCCGTGTACGTTCCAGACCCAGTGGTGAGTGTGACGTCGTAGACCGGATTGGACCCGTCGGCGTGGCCCGTGAACGTGACATGGCTGACCACGGGTGTTGTGCTCACGTCGGAGTCGAATGGGATCAAATTGCTAAACACGACTCGGTATACTTTGGCAACGCCGTCGTAAACCTCAAAATCGCCATATCCGTTGTTGTCCGTGTTCGTAACGCGGTGGATTATGCGGTTGTCCGTGGAAAACTCGACCGCGGCACTCAGCGACCGGGGGACGGTCTTCGGTACGTTGGGGTCGTAGGAGGCGGGAGCTTCACAGGCAAAATCGTACTGCAACACCCA
>DOEZ01000575.1:0-816 GCA_003532715.1 Planctomycetaceae bacterium | reverse complement strand
GCGGCCGGGTTCTTTCGGAGCGATGCCGCCGTACCCGTCCCGTGAGTCCAACCGGCCGGCCAGGCCTCGCCACCCAGCGCACCCCAGCCCGTGAGATCTTCGAAATCACCATTGGTGAGAAATTCAGCATGAGCGAACGACGCCATTACGCCCACGGCCAGAGCCACACAAAGAAAGAGAACTCGATTCATTTGACTTTCCTCCCAGTTTGAGGTTCAAGGTAGTAACATCGGAACCAACTCTTCGCGATCACCTCTTCACGTTACACGCACTCTGCGATCCACTAACCCAAAAGATCCAGGGGCGTATCACTTACTTCTCCGTTTCCGCTTTCTCCTCCAGTTCGACGATCCGGCCTTGCAGTTCCTCCGGATAGGTTACCCAGGCCCCGCGGCCGGCGGCCTCTTCCATGCGGTTTCGATCGAACGCGGCCAAAGCACGCTGGCAGCCGCGACGGAGATGTTCCCCCAACACGTTACGGGCCAACTCGCCGTTGCCCTGTCGGAGCGCTGCAATCACCTGACGATGCTCGCGGCCGACCAGTTCGAGGTTCTCGCCGCATAGGTCTTCCCGCTTGCGATGGCCAAATATCCTGGCCATGACATGGAGCTCGTTGACGATACGAAGGGCTCTTCTGTTTCCGGCCCCGCGTAATAACGCGACGTGGAACGCCGCGTCGGCAACCCTGAACCGATCGCTCTGTTCGACCGTCCATGTCGCGTCACCCGACGTTATGACCTCGGCCACGACCTTCTCCATTTCCGCCGTGTGCCGTTCGAGTTCGGCAAGATCGGCTTCCGTGAAATGCGCGTCCCG
>DOEZ01000232.1 GCA_003532715.1 Planctomycetaceae bacterium | reverse complement strand
TCGCCCGCCTTGGTTAAATGTTTATCGCGCATGGCCTCGACGATCGGTTCGAGCCGCCGCCGCGATCGGCCCCAATCGTACGTCGCCAGCGCGGCAAACGCCTCGTCGAGCGTCACCGGCGTTTCCTCCCCGCGTATGCCGTATTTTGTTTGAAGATATTTCGACACGGCGGCGATGCGGTCGGTCGGCAGGCACTGGCCGTAGAGAATCACTTCGGCAACGTCGGCGTCGACGAATCCCGTCTCTCGGCCGTTGAAATAGAATCGCGAGCCGACGCGAATTTGTTCCAACGAGGTCGGGCGGTCGCTCGAGTTCCGAAAACCCTGAACCGACGATTCGGCATGGAGCGTCGAGAGTTCGTTATTCGTGGCGATGGCCAGCACCCGCGGCTCCCCGAAATCCGAAAAGCGGTTCAGCAGGTTGGACGCGCCGCCCCCCTTGCCGCCTTCGAGGTTGAGGCACGAGAACATCGAGGTTTCCATCCCGCCCATTCCGACGTTGATGCCGCTGACGAAGTCCTGCTTGCCCGGCGTGTTGGCCGAAAAGAAGCCGTGGAACCCGTCTGGAATGCCGCTGCCGCGGTTCGAGCGGGGCGTTGCGACGAGAAACAGCGTCCATTGATCGACCGAGCGGCCGAATTCTGGATCGCGCAAGACGTCATCGCGGCCGTCGAAACGGACGGCCGGCCTCTCGCCGATCGCCCGCGACAGGAGTCGCGGTCGCGCGTCGCCCGAGGCGATTAAGGCACGACCAACCTTCGTCGCCTTGTTTTGCCACCGCGACACCAGACCGGCATCGTCGGTTGCCACGGAATCCTGGTCCGACGCATCGAGCCAAAGCACGAGATTCGGATCGTCGGCGTCGGGCGTCTCCGGTTCGACGGGCCGCGTCACGCTCGCGCCTCGCAGAACGAGCGAATCGAACCGATAGGGCGACTCGCTGGCCGCCCACGCCATGCCCCGCAGCAACAGGATGCGAAACAGCGGGTCGTCGAACGTCCACATGTAGTGGCCGGGAATACAGACGAACACGCGGCCCTTGCCGTGATCGCGCGTCCAAAACATCGGCTCGGCGCGCGACGTCGTTTCGCCGCGGCGCGTCTCGCGGCTCGTCGCCAACACGGTCGCGTCCGACCGATCCCCTTCGAGATTGAAGTACGACTCGTCGATCAATTCGATCGTCTTGGGAAGTCCCAGGCAAATCGGATGATTCGGATCGCCGATCTCCAACGCGACCGGCCCGTGGCGGTATTCCGATTCCTTCTTCCAGGAACCGCCGACGATTGCAGCCAATTCGGGCGACGGATGCCAGACGGCCAGGTGCATGATGACCAACCCGCCGCCGCGCCGGAGGTAGGCGTCGAGTTGGGCCAACCGCTGCTCGTTCCACGGCGGGGCACTGAACATGACGACCACGTCGGCCGTCTTCCATTGCTCGTCCGACGGCCACTCCCAGGCCGTTTCCAGGCGAACGTTCTCGGCGCCGGCCAGATCGCCCTCGCCCACCGGCCGCGCCGGGCCAAACGTGTTCAGGATCGGCTCGTCGCCTTCCCCGAGGCCGCCGAGCAACACCTTCCACCGCTTCTGCCAAAGCGGATAGTCGTGCTCGTTCGCGCCATGGTCCTTCTTCCCGGCAAGCAGAACGACCTGCAACGTCCGGTCCGCCGTCGCGCGGGGCGCGGCCGCCAGAATCGCCTTGATCTGTTCCGCGTCGCGCGGCGCGGGGACGGTCGGGTCGGCCGCCCGGGCGAACTGCGCGAAACCGAGTCCCGCGACAAACAGAAGAATAATCGGATAAGCAAGTCTTCGCATGATTTTCGTTCCTTGCACGGTGGATACCAAGGGACATTCCCCAAAGTCGCCTTTCCCCCCAAAGTCGCCTTTCGCTCCGCGAAAGTAGCGAAAACGCGCGGAGCTATGCGCCATTTCTTCAGTCGTTCATATTCTCCACGGAGCCCGCATCGGACGGCTCAGCAACCGGTTGGCCTCGTCGTCGTCGAAGACTTCGTGATCTGGGTCCCATCGCAGCTCGCGTCCCAGACGCATGCCGATCGTCCCGATGTTGGCCAGCGTCGTCGATCGGTGGGCCGTTTCGACCGGCGCGTTGGTTTCGCCGCGCGTGCGGATGCAATCGACCCAATTCTGGAAATGCGTGGCCGTCGTGTTCTCGATCCCCACGCGCGGCTCGCCGTCTTCGACGATCCGGCGCAAATCGCCGGGCGTGGTCTGAAGCTGCGCCCCGCGCCACACGAACACGCTCCCCTCGGTCCCCTCGAATTTCACCCCGAACGGAACGCGACCGAACGCATCGCCCTGGATTTCCTTGATCTGCTCCAACGGGATGTTCGTCTTGTTCGACCAGGCGTCGTTGAAGATGTCGGTGCAAACGACCGTGACGCCGTCGGCGAATTGGTAATCGGCCCGAAAATGCAGCGCCGTGTCGTACAAGCCGTCGTGCGGGAAAACGGCCTTGGCGCGAACGACCGTCGGACCCGTGTCGTCGGTGCCATGGCCGTGCTGGGCGCTGTCGAGGTGATGCACGCCCCAACCCGAAAAATAACCCACGCAATAATCGGAAATGAAATACCACGTATGCCCGCCCAGGCAGCGCAAGGTGGTAAACGGCACGCGCGGCGCGGGGCCCAGCCACATGTCGTAGTCGAACCCGTCGGGCACGGGCTGAATCGGTTGCGGAGGACACTGCCGCCCGGTCGCCATGCCCAGCCGGATCGTGTGCAGCCGCCCGAGGTAGCCCCCGCGCACCAGCCGCCGCGCCGCGTCGAACGCCCATTCGCTCCGCTGTTGCGTTCCGTGTTGAAACACAACGCCGTAACGCCGAACTGCCTCGACCACCGCGCGGCCCTCGGCCACGGTATGGGTCAGCGGTTTCTGGCAGTAGATGTCCTTGCCCGCGCGTGCCGCCGCGATCGTGACCAGGGCGTGCCAGTGGTCGGGCGTGGCGATGTAGACGGCGTCGATGTCGTCCCGAGCAATGACCTCGCGAAAATCGCCGTACACGCGGCAGTCGGAATTGCCGTAGCGGCCGTCGACATACTGCTTCGCCCCGTCGCGCCGCTGGCGTTGCACGTCGCACACGGCGAGCATGCGCGTCTCGCGGTTATGCACGCCCGTCTCCCAGGCGAACCCCAGGCCGATCGCCGCCATCGTGATCTGCTCGCTCGGCGGGACGGCTCCGTTTCGACCCAGCACCGCGCCGGGAAAGAAGGCCGGC
>DOEZ01000243.1 GCA_003532715.1 Planctomycetaceae bacterium | reverse complement strand
ATGATCGGCGACCCGAGCGGCAAGAGCGAGGAACGCCAGCTTCTCTCGGAGGAAACCCTGCGGGCGAACGTCGAGGGAATGGGCCGGCAGATGCGGCGGCTGCTCGACTTCGACGACGCCGAGCGTCCGGCACTGCTGGTGAACAACTACGACTGGGTCGGCCCGTTCGGCTTTCTCGAGTTTTTGCGCGACGTGGGCAAGCATTTTCCGGTCAACGTGATGTTGACGAAAGACTCGGTTCGCAGCCGGCTCGAACGGACCGATAGCGGATTGAGCTACACCGAATTTAGCTACATGCTCCTTCAGGCGTACGATTTCGCCCATCTGCGGCGTCATCACGACTGCGAATTGCAGGTCGGCGGAAGCGACCAGTGGGGGAACATCACGGCGGGCATCGACTTGGCGCGGCGGCTCGACGGCGTTCAGCTTTACGGCATGACCTGCCCGCTGCTGACGAAGAGCGACGGCACGAAGATGGGCAAGACCGAGTCGGGCGCGTTATGGCTCGCCCCGGAACGGACCAGCCCGTATCAGTTTTATCAGTATTGGATCAACCTCGACGACGCCGACGTGGGCAAGTGTCTGCGGTTCTTCACCGATTTGGGCCGCGAGGAAATCGAGTCGATCGTCGCCGAGCATCAACTCGACCCGGGACGGCGGGAGGCGCAACGGCGTCTGGCCTCGGAGCTGACGCGACTGGTCCACGGCGACGAGGGTCTGCACGTCGCGCGGCGGGCGACCGAGATATTCTTCGGCGCCGAGATCGGCGAGCTAAGCGACGCGCAACTCGTCCAGATTTTTGCCGACGTGCCGAGCAAGGGAATGCCCGTCGACGCGATTGGAGGCGAGGGGCTTTCGGTGCTCGATGCCCTGTGCGCGGCGGGTCTGGCGAAAAGCAAGGGCGACGCGAGGCGAACCATCGAGCAGGGGGGCGGCTACGTGAACAATCGCCGCATCGAGAACGTCGAGCAGAGGCTCACGAGTGCCGATCTGGCCAGCGAAACGGTCATGGTGCTTCGCTCGGGCAAGAAACGCTACGCGCTGCTGCGATTTGGCGGTGAGCACGACTAACGCGGATTAGTCACCAACCTGTAGGGTGGGGCGATGCAAACCTTGGTCCTGGTGGGGCTTCGGCCGCTCGGTTCGCGTTGTTCATGGCAACAAGGTGCAAATCGACGACAGACGGTTTGCATCGCCCCACCAAGAATTGCCGCGACCTCGACCCACCCTACGTGAATAATCCTCGCTACCGGGGCGTTTCTTCCGAGCGGTTTTCGTACTCGCGGTAGGCGACGGCCTTGAACGAGGCCATTTGTTCGCCGGCCGCGACAATGCGATCGTGGTCGGATTCGAGAAGTCGTTTGACGAGCCGGTGTTCGCTGCGGAGCCGTTCCGGGCGAAGATCGAGTCCTCGTTGATACTTCAGAACGAGCAAAATGCCGGTCGGTATTTCTTCTCGCTTCTCGATCACTTCGCTGACGATCAGCCGGGGATAGGGGGGCCGGCTGCCGGGGCGCAGGAACATATTCAGATTCGCGTAGGCGTCGGAGAATTGGCGATACTGCCGCGCCAGCACGGCGTCGTCGGCCGCGACGGTGGTGACGCGGTAGGTCATCCAGTCGGACTCGAAGACCAGTTCGTTCGTCGTGGGATCGATGGTTTGCGCGAACTCCGGACGGTACAAGAACCGCACCTTGGGATCCTTGCTGTTCTCGGCCAGACGCTTGAGCCGCACGAGGGTCGCGTCGATCGTCTTGGTGCTCAGCTCGGTCTTCATCCCGCGAGCCACGTCGAGGAGGACGAAGCGATTTTCGAGCGGATCGAATACGGTCACTTCGGCCGGCTTCGCCAGGAAATCGTACACGGTGCCGCGGTAGAACAGCGTGGTGCTCTCGGCGGCCGGCTCCTTGGTCGAATTGACGAAGACACGGTTCTCAACGCGAAAATCGGCGGCAAGGATCGTGGCGGGCGCGCACAGGGCCAGCATGACCCCTAGGGCAGCGGTCATGATTAGTGTTTTACTCATAGTTCAACTCTTGGGCTATCCGGCGAGGGGGACGAAACCGTGACGGCAAGGACGGTCGACGCAGAATAACGGAAAAAGACGTTTCG
Source organism: Planctomycetaceae bacterium (assembly GCA_003532715.1). Lineage (GTDB taxonomy): Bacteria > Planctomycetota > Planctomycetia > Pirellulales > Thermoguttaceae > UBA11386. The sequence goes on along the minus strand of DOEZ01000243.1, from coordinate 1,655 downwards.
TGTAAAGCTGAGTAAAGGGCCGGTTGGTGGTGCAGGTCGGCCTTGATAAGTCGATTCGTTTGAGTTCCCGACTGGACGAGAGGCAGCGTCTTGGGTTATGATTGGCCGTTGTCTGCGGGGAACGACCGGATTGGCGATAGGCCGTCGGGAGAGTCCCCTTTTTGTTTGTTCGTGTAGTCAATTTTTTTGTCCCGGCTGGCCGATTTTCACAATGACATCGGCAGTCGAAAAACCACCTCCCTGGAGGGGTTCGATTTGTCGCTTGTTTGTCGGCGATTGGTTCGCCTTCCATTTGCCGTCGCGCGGCGGTTCGTGACGCACTCCAGAAATCATCCCGAGTAGGAATCCATGCCCCTGTTTGAAATCGAGACCGACGCACACATCATCATCACTTGGGCGCAGGACGACGAGGCCGCCGTGGGCGTTGTCGAGAACACTTACCCGACCGAAAATGCGATTCGCATCACGAAGCGTCCCCGCGATACTTGGGTCATATCGAAGTCGGCGTTGGGCATCAAAGGCCCGGCCGATCCGTGCAACGTTGCTCGGGACTGTCTTGCCAAGGCATCGGGCGACAAACTGCAGGCAATCCGGCTTTACATGCAGCACACGGGCGCCGACCTGGAGCATTCGCGCAAGGTCATCGAGTCGAACATGGTAATGGGCTGGTGAGCTGCTAATGGGTTGACGGGTCGCGGATCTCCAGGGGCTCAGCAACCGCCTGCCGAGGGGTTGGTCGAGGGGTCATTGGTGTTCCGCCGGCGCTAGAGGCATGCGGAAGCACGATGCCCGGCGGCACTCACTTTGTCGAACGGGGCCTGGCGGAGGACCGGGGAGCGGTCGGTTCGCATCTCGTTCGACCGGCCACAAACGGGCCCAGTTCTCTACTGGCGGGGGCAATTGGGGAGTTGACCACGGCGGTTCCTCCATTTAGAGTAAAGGCTTAGTGTTTTTGGGCATGGCCCATTCACGAACCCCCCCCGCGGGTCATTGTCCTCGGCCGTTTATGTTGTCCAAACGCGTTATTCCGTGCCTCGACGTGAAAGAGGGTCGCGTCGTGAAGGGCACGAATTTTGTGAATCTTCGCGATGCGGGCGATCCGGTCGAGGTGGCAAGGCGTTATGAGTCGGAAGGCGCGGACGAGTTGGTCTTCCTCGACATTTCGGCCAGCCACGAGCAGCGGAACATAATTTTGGATGTCGTTCGGCGGACGGCGGAAGTGGTATTCATGCCGTTGACCGTCGGCGGCGGCATCCGCTCGATCGACGACATACGCGCCTTGTTGAACGCCGGAAGCGACAAGGTGTCGATCAATTCGGCGGCATGCCGCAACCCCGAGTTGGTTCGCGAAGCGGCACGACGATTCGGCAGCCAGTGCATCGTGGTGAACATTGATCCGAAGCGTGTTTGGAGGGACGGCGAAGAGTTCTGGGAAGTTCACGTCAACGGCGGTCGCGTCGCGACGGGCTTGGAGGCGGTCGCCTGGGCTCGCGAGGTCGAGAAGTTGGGCGCGGGCGAGATTGTTCTCACGTCGATGGACGCGGACGGCACGCAGAATGGTTACGACATCCCGATAACGAAGGCCGTGAGCGAAGCCGTGAGCATTCCGGTGGTCGCCAGCGGCGGCGCGGGGTGTCCCGACCATTTGGCCGACG
>DOEZ01000252.1:7915-10760 GCA_003532715.1 Planctomycetaceae bacterium | reverse complement strand
ACGCGGGTGAACGCTGCGGTAAACTGCCGAAGCAAACGGCCGCCGCCCGCGACATCAGTTCTTCAAGATCGTCATTGAATTCGAGATAATCCCACGCCGCGCCTTCGTGGATCGTGTATTCGGGATGATCGGCCCGACTCGCGTCGACGGTGACGGTGCCCGTCGGGTGGCGTGAATCGCGCTGCACCCACCGGGTCTCAAGTCCCTGCTCTTCAAGGAAGTCGATCAGCTCGCGGCCGAGCGGATCGTCGCCGACGCGAGAGCAGACGACGCCATGGCAGCCGAGTTGATTGGCCTGGAAGGCCACATTGGCCGGCGCTCCGCCTGGCCGCCGCGAATCGCCAAAACAGTCCCAAAGCAACTCGCCCAGGCCGACGACGATGGGCCGCTGGTGGGAGTGATCGGTCATGATGGATGCCTTTCGGGTCTTTCGTCACCGCAGTCAAAAGGGGACGCCGCACCACTTTCGGGCGGCATGACACTGGCACAACGACACGAAGGAGGATAAGATGCTTACGGAAGCCGTCGTTGACACACATCATGGCTCCGGTTTCTTCCTCGACATCGCGGACGGTCGACTACGTCTGGTCGGCCGCCTGTTCAAGGGCAGGAGCCCGTCGGCGCCGGCCTCTTTGGATATATTCTCACTCTTATTTGAAGATATGGCAATGCCCGTCATCCATAGTCAATACCGAGAGTCCGGCACTGTCAAGATCGACGACGCGACCTGCAAACGGTGCGGGTTGTGCGTCAGAATCTGCCCGGCCGACGTGCTGGCCATCGAGTCCGGCCGCCTGTGTGTGCGCGACGACAGTCTTTTCGGTTGCATCGCTTGTGGGCATTGCATGATGGTATGCCCCGACGGAAGCATCGCCGTCACCGGTCGCGGCGTCTCGCTCGACGACTTGCTGCCCCTGCCCGCCCCCGGCGAAAAGGCAACGGTCGAGGCCCTCGAGGCGTTGATGCGTTCGCGGCGGAGCATTCGCCATTTCAATGATCGCGACGTCGACCAAGAGACGCTCGACCGCGTGCTCGAAATGGCCGCGACGGCCCCGATGGGTATTCCACCTTGGGACATTGGCTGCGTCACCGTGCTTGGACGCAAGAACGTATGCGAACTGGCCTCGCAAATCATCAACGGTTACGAAGGATTTTTGAAGCTGTTCAAGCCGTGGGTGCTCCGTTTGATGCGGCCGATGATGGGCCGGGCCAAGTACGAGCAATTCCACGGATTCATCCGCCCGCTGGCCGAAATGTACGTCGGCCATTGGCGCGAAGGGCGCGACGTGTTGTTTCACGCCGCGCCGGCCGTGCTGTTGTTTCACCACTCGCCCTATTCCGACACCCCCGAGGCGATGATCGCCTGCACGTATGCCATGTTGGCGGCCGAGTCGCTCGGATTGGGAACAACGATGATCGGCGGCGCGGCGCCCATTTTGCAGCGCAACGGGCGACTCTGCCGGGAACTTGGCATCCCCAAGGGGAACACGCCGGCGATTGCCTTGATCGTCGGCTACCCGGACGTGGAATTCAAGCGAACGATTCATCGGCGGTTTTCAAANNAAACACCGAAACCGTCGACTAAATCGCGTTTCGCCATTCCCGGGGGTACCGTTAATCCAACAGACTGCGATGGAGTCGTTCACGCCCCGCATTGTGGGGGCATGCCGTTCAAAAAATCGTTGTAACAACTCGAATGACCGGTTACAATGAGTTCCCACCTGAACTCGCGTGTTGCTCGCCCTTTCGTCGACGGGTCCTCGCAGCTCGATAGCTTGTGTCCCTTTCGACTTCGCCTGCCTGTTTCCTTCCCCTTCGATACACACAGGAGCCATAACCATGAAACGGTTCGAGACTCTTTCCGGCTGCGCGTGTTGTCCGGTCCATCGGCGTCGCTTCCTGGCGACCGGCTGCGCGGCGTGCGCCGGCGCCGCGAGCCTCGTGGGCGTTGGCCGTCTTGCCCACGCCGCTGAAAAGACCGATAAGACTCGCATTCGAGTCATTTATGCCTTGCACGCCGAGGTGCAACCGGGCGCCGATTGGCCCAACGTGGGATTCGATTTTCGTCCCGTCATGGCGCGGATCGACGCGGCGTTGAAACAGGGTTGCCCGGGCTTTGAGTTCGTCACGTCGATGGCGAAAACCCCGCAGGACGCGCAGAAGATTCTCGACGAAGATCAATCGGCCGCGATTGACGGCTACCTGGTCTATCAGATGAATTGCTGGAACCGCGTGGTGCAACCCGTCTTGGCCACCAACAAGCCGACGCTTTACGCTGATTTCCAATATGGCGGCAGCGGCGGCTATCTTGTGTACACGGCCGGCTTCCTTCGCGACAAGCGGCCGAACGTCGGGCTGGTCGCCTCGTCGGATCCCGACGACCTGATTACGGCAGTCAAGTGCTTCGACATCGTCAAGAAGGGGGGCACGGTCGAGGACTTCGCGGCGGCGACCGCGCGGGTACGAAAGAGCCGCACCCCCGCCGCCAGCGGCATGGCGTGCGAACCCGACCGACTGGAGTTGCTCGACACCAAGGATTGGCACGCCGCGATGAAGCGGGCGAAGATTCTCACCGTGGGTGGCGGATTCCCGAACATTGTCCCGGCCATTGTCAAGGAAATGGGAATCGAGGTCGAGGACGTCCCGTACGCCGAGTTGAACGCCGCCTGGGAGGCCGCCGACAAGGACCAGGCCAACGAGATCGCCGATCGGTGGCAGAAGACGGCGAAGAAGATCGAAGACGTCTCGCGCAAGACGCTCGAAGAATCGGCCGCCATGTACTTGGCCCAAAAAGAAGTCCTCAAAAAACGCAACGCGAACGCGATCACGATCAACTGCCTGGGCG
>DOEZ01000252.1:182-7845 GCA_003532715.1 Planctomycetaceae bacterium | reverse complement strand
TGCGTGGCGTCGAACCGGGTGTTCGGCCCCGAGGGCGCATCCAATCCATTCGAGATCCTCACGCACAGCGAGGATCGCAAGGGTGCGTCCGTCCGTTCGGTCTTTCCGGTCGGCCACATGACGACCACGCTCGAATTTGGCCCTGAACGCAAGGAAATCTTGTTCCATCAGGGCAAGGCCGTCGAGGCCGTCGACGACGACCGCGCGTGCCGCTCGAAGCTGGCGGCCGAAGTCGTCGGCGACATCGAGAGACTCTTCGGCGAGTGGGACCAGTGGGGCTGGCACCGCGTGACGTTCTACGGCGACCTCAAGGAACCGGTCTTCGCCCTGGCCGACGCACTGGGCTGGAAAGTGCGCGAAGAAGCCTAACCCGGATCCACATCCTCAAGGGGGCCCGAACTAAAAAGGAGTATGACGATGAAGCGTCTCGAAAACCTGTCGGGGTGTGCATGCTGTCCGGTCAACCGGCGGCGGTTTCTGGCGACCGGATGCGCCGCGTGCGCCGGCGCGACGGGGCTCCTGGCGGCGACTCGATCGGCGGCCGCCTCCGATCAAAAGAAGACTCGCGTGCATCTGGTGTATTCGATCTTCGACGAAGTGCAGCCGCGAGCCACCTGGCCTCATATCGGCTTCGATTTCCGCCCCGTCATGGCTCGCGTCGAATCGCGGTTGAAGGAAGCCTGCCCGGGCATCGAGTTCGTCACGTCGATGGCCGACGGGCCCGAGGCGGCCAAGAAGATCGTCGCGCGCGACGCGGACGCCAAAGTCGACGGCTACCTGGTCATGCAGATGAACAACTGGCCCCGAGTGGTTCAAACCATCGCCGCCACGGGCAAGCCCACGCTGCTCGCCGATTTCACCTATGGCGGCAGCGGCGGCTTCGACCTCTACACGGCCGAGTTGCTTCGTAAGAACCGGACGAATTTCGGTTTCGTGGCGTCGTCGAACCTCGACGACCTGATCGCGAGCGCCAAGTGCTTCGAGGCGGTCGGCAACGGCGCCACGGAGTCGTTCGCGGCCATGACCGCGCGCGTCCGATGCGAACGTACGCGCGAGCCGGGAGACCTCGCTTGCAAGCCGGACGACCTGAAGGTCCTCGACACCAAGGATTGCCTCGCCGCGATGAAGCAGGGCAAGATTCTGGCCATCGGCGGCCGGCGCAACCAGGTGTGGAACGCGATCACCGATCAATTGGGGATAGAGGTCGTCGACGTTCCCTATGCCGAACTGAACGCGGCGTGGGAAGCGGCCGACAAGCAACGCTCGAATGAATTCGCCGACCGTTGGCAGAAGACGGCTCGGAAGATCGAGGACGTTTCGCGCAAAACGCTCGAGGAGTCGGGCGCGATGTACCTCGCCCAGAAGACGCTCCTCGCCAGGCACGGCGCCAACGCCATCACGATCAATTGCCTCGGCGGGTTCTACGGAAATCACATCCACGCCTATCCGTGCTTGGGTTTCCACGAGCTATACAACGACGGCCTGATCGGCGCGTGCGAGTGCGATCTGTATTCGACCGCGACGATGGTCGCGCTGACGGCGATGACCCAAGGCCGGCCCGGCTTTATCTCCGACCCGGTCATCGACACGTCGAAGCGCCAGATTATCTATGCCCACTGCGTCGCGTCGAACCGCGTCTTCGGCCCCCAAGGTGAATCCAATCCGATCGAGATTCTCACGCACAGCGAGGACCGAAAAGGCGCCTCGGTGCGTTCGCTCTGTCCGACGGGCTACATGACAACGACCGTCAAGTTTGCCCCCGAGCGCAAGTCGATGATCTTCCACCAGGGCAAGGCCGTCGAAACCCCGATCGAAGACCGTGCCTGTCGTACGAAGCTGGCCGCCGAGCCGGTCGGCGATTTCGAAAAGCTCTTCGGCGAGTGGGACCGCTGGGGTTGGCACCGCGTGACCTATTACGGCGACCTCAAGGAACCCGTTTTTGCCCTTGCCGACGCGCTGGGCTGGAAGGTGGTTGAAGAAGCGTAAGAACCACCGCCCGATCTCTCAAAACTCCCTATCTTCCGGCCGTCCATTCGGAATAGTCGCCGTTGCGAACAACGGCGGCCCATTCCGTCGCGCCCCGCGTACGCGCGAAGTCAAGAACGAAGACGAGAAAAAGGGAGAACGCTGATCATCGCCAATAGACGCTAAGCCTGATAATTAGCGAAGATTAGCGAAGATTAGTGTTCCTCGCCTCCTCTTCGTCCCAAGAAATGGTCCGAGTTCCGTCGCTTAAGTGACTGCTTTTGGGCCCCCGCACGCCCGGACCAAACCAAATCGCCATTGACCCGATGGGCAATAAGACCCTATGGTACCCGCCTATTTCAGGGTATTCCGTCCGGTCTCAGGCCAATGCGCGATTCGTTCATGGTGGAAACCGACTCCGCGACGTCGAGTCCTCGGCCGCCTTGCGCGCCGCCGCGCCGATTCCGCGCCGCCGCGTGCCTGATGGCGGCCGTCTTCCTGGCCCTGAGTTTGCCGGGCTGCGCGACCCAGAAGTACGCCATGCTGCGGAGCGTCCCGAAAAACTCGCTGACCGAGAAATTCGATTTGAAACCGGGCGGGCCGCTCAAGCCGACCGGGCGAACGCGGCAGTTGCTCCGCGTCTACGATCTCGAACGAAAACTCGACGGCGAGCCGAGCGAGTTGCTCGACACGCTTCAGTCGCTCAACGAACAGGAACCGTCGCTCGACAAACTCTACGCGTTGTCCGAGTTGAGCTATCAGTCCGCCCGGCGCATCGAACACGCTCGCCGCGAGAAGGCGATCGACCTGTACGGCGCCTCGGTACTCTATGCGTACCAGTACCTGTTCGATCCGCGCTTTCACGACCAGTGGAATCCATATGACCCTCATTTTCGAGGCGCCTGCGACTTGTACAACGGCGCGCTCGAGGCGAGCCTGCGGCTGGTCTGCATGAACGACGGGTTAAAACCCGGACAAACACGAACCATCGAAACGACCGACGGCACGTGGGACATCACTGCGGTGGTGCGAGGAGGGCATTGGAAAGACGAGGACTTCGACCGCTTCGAATTCGTCTCCGACTACGAGATGAACGGGCTGCGGAACCACTACCGAACCCACGGATTGGGCGTCCCCCTGATCGCCGTCCGGCAGGGCGGCAAGGAAGGCGAACCGGAAGAAGCCCGGTTCTATCCGACCGAATTGAGCTTTCCGGTGACGGCTTTTCTTCGGCCCGAGCCGGGCATGAACCTGAACCGCCGCACCGGTAAGATTCACTATCGGGCCGTCCTCGAATTCCACGATCCGCTGATCGTCTCGAGCATTCCAATACAGCGACGGCAGGTCCCGTTGGAAAGCGACCTGAGCACGCCTCTGGCGCACTACCTGTCGCGGCCGGAATTGGAGCAAGCGGCCTACGTCGGACTGCTCAAACCCGAATTGCTCCTCGAACAGCTCCGGCCGGGCGGCAAGGATCCGGTCATGGGACTGTACATGATGCAGCCCTACGACCCCGACAAGATTCCCGTCGTTTTGGTCCACGGGCTGTGGTCCAGCCCGGTCACGTGGATCCAAATGTACAACGATCTGCGCAACGCGCCCGAGGTTCGCGAACACTATCAGTTCTGGTTCTACCTCTATCCGACGGGCGAGCCGTTTTGGTTCTCGGCGGCGCGGTTGCGTCACGATCTGGCCACGGCACGCGACGCCCTCGACCCGGGTCGCCGCCATCCGGCCTTGGACCAGATGGTTCTGGTCGGGCACAGCATGGGCGGGCTGATCTCGCGGCTTCAGACGCTCGATAGCAACGACGATTTCTGGCGGCTTGTGAGTGACCAGCCCTTCAGCAACCTAAAGGCCGACCCGGAAGCCGCCGGCCGGCTCCAAGAGGTGCTGTTCTTCCGCCCCAATCCGTCGGTTCAGCGCGTCATCACGATCGGCACGCCGCACCGTGGTAGCCGGTTATCGAGCGACACGACGCAATGGCTCATGACCCGACTGATCAGCCTACCCGACAGGCTCGTCGGCGGCCAAGAACGGCTGATCCGCGAGAACCGGCAGGTGTTCAAGGACACTCGGTTGCTCGAAATCCGCACCAGCATCGATTCGCTCTCGCCCAGTTCGCCCATGTTCGACGCGATGATCGCCGGCCGCCGCGCGCCGTGGGTCCGCTATCATAACGTGGTGGGGCTGGTTCCGAAGCAGGGCCTCTTCGGTCGGATCGCGGCCGGCACCGACGGCGTGGTCTCGCGCGAAAGCGCCCAGATGGACGACGTCGTCTCTGAATTGATCGTCGAGGCCGATCACAGCACGGTCCACACCCACCCGCGAACGGTTCTCGAAGTCCGTCGGATTCTCATGGAGCACGTCGGCTCGCTACGCGGCTTCCCGGCGAGCGCAGCCACTCAACACGCCTCCCTCCCGGCCGAACCACAGGTCCAACGATAAGCATGTAGCCTAGCCGCCCCCGGCTGGGAAAGCCATGTAGCCTAGCCGCCCTCGGCTGGGACGAAGTGGTCAGTGGTCAGTGGACAGTGGCGGCGTGCGCGAAATACCAACCCGAAGCGCAAGCGAGAGGAGCGTAACGACTTGCCATCCACTCCGCCTTCCGCTCCGACGCCCCCCTGAAATTACTGCCCCGCACCAAAAAATCCCCCCAAAAGGTGCTGGGTAGCTTGACCACGGGGGCCGGATTTGTTACCCAATAAGAGTGGAGGTTGAGTGCGTCCTTCCGGGAGTCTGTTCTGGAAACCCACTCGTGTGGGCTCGGGTTCTGGGGAGACCTTGACTTCTATTGGGTCGGGCAGGTGGTGTTTGGGCAGTCGCGTGCGGCAGGTCGTGCGTCGGGCGGTCGCCAAACAGCGAAAGTGTCCACCGCGCGAGCCATTCCGACCAAACCGTCCGCCGCGGACCGCGTTGACCTTTCTTTGACCATCGAACCGAGAACGTCCATGAGCAACATCACCATCGAGGTCTGGGACGCCACCGGCAACAAGAGACAAACGGTCGAACTCCCTTCCGACGCCACGGTCAATCGGGTAATCGCCGTGCTGGTCGATCGAATGAACCTGCCTCAGCACAGCCCCGACGGCCAGATGATGAGCTACAAGTTTCAGCACAAGGCCAGCGGTCGCCAATTGCTCGATCACGAGACTCTCGCCTCGGCCGGGGTCGGAAACGGCGACGTGCTTCGGCTTCAGCCGGAAATCACGGCGGGCGGCGCGAACAGCGGCAAGCGCGGCCCGTTTCGACGACCTGGACAAGAACAGAACTGAGGCCAACACGACGGGCCGCAAGGGCAAGCCAAGGGGACATCGGTGAGCGACGTACTGCGACTATCAGCCGCCGACGAGGACGACCGCTTTGCACGGTTCAGGCTCATCGGCTGGTGGGACCAAAACCGATTGGCCGAGGCGCGCGTCGTCCTCATCGGCGCGGGGGCGCTGGGCAACGAAATCCTCAAAAACCTCGCCCTTCTGGGCGTCGGCAACGTGTTCGTCGCCGATCTCGATCGGGTCGAAATCTCGAACCTCTCGCGATCCGTCCTGTTTCGCGCCGAGGATCGCGGGCTGCCCAAGGCCGAAGTGGCCGCTCGCCGCGCGGCCGACCTCTATCCGGGCATCCGCGTCCAGCCTTTTCACGGCAACGTCGTCCACGATCTGGGACTGGGCGTCTATCGGTGGGCCGACGTCATTCTCGGCGGGCTCGACAACCGCGAGGCCCGCGTCGCCATCAATCGGGCCGCCGCGCGGACTGGCAAGGTCTGGATCGACGGGGCAATCGAGCGGCTCGACGGGGTCGCCCGGGTGTTCGACCCGGCCTCGGGGCCCTGCTACGAATGCACCATGAGCCCGGTCGATTGGAAGATGCTCGAATCGCGCCGAAGCTGCGCGTTGCTCTCGCGCGACGAAATGGAACAAGGCAAGGTGCCCACGACGCCCACCACCGCGTCGGTCATCGCCGGGATCCAATGCCAGGAAGCCGTCAAGCTGCTCCACGGAAACGAGACGCTCGCCGGGCGGGGCTTCGTTTTCGAGGGAACGCGACACGAAAGCTACGTGGTGACCTACACGCGCAACGACGATTGCCCGTCGCACGAAGCCCATGAGCCGATCGAAACGCTGTCGCTTCGCGTGTCGCAGACGCGGGTGGGCGACTTTCTCGAACGGGTCCGCGCCGACTTGGGCCCTCGCGCGGTCGTCGAAATGAACTCCGACCTGCTCGAATCGCTCGACTGCGCCGCGTGCGGCGAGTCGGAGACCGTTTTGACGTCGCTCGGCGCGGTGACCGAGGCGCAAGCCCGCTGCCCCCGATGCGGCGAACCTCGCCGCCCGAAGATGTTCCACACGGTCGACGGAAGCGAGTCGTTCCTGGACCGGACGTTGGGCCAGATCGGCGTGCCGCCTTGGGACATCCTCGCGGGCCGCAGCGGGCTCGAACAACGGTTTTACGAATTCGCCGGCGACAGCCACGACGTCCTGGGCCCCTTGGCCGCCCGATCATCCCTGGTTTGAAATAGGTGCCGCAATGGCCAAATCCTTCCGTTCACCCGACAGCCGGCTGCTCGACGATGAAAAACTGCCCGAGGCCGTTTTTCCGGCGTCGCGCCGCGAGGACTTTCGGGTGTACTTCGACCCCGACGTGCATGACGCGATCCGGCGGCACGTCCACGAAGACCTGTCGGTCGAGGTCGGCGGCGTGCTCGTTGGGCAATGGCGTCGCGACGCCGACGGCCCGTTCGTCCTCATTTCGCGGTCGATTCGGTGCGATTCGTCGGAGAACCGGGCGGCCGAAATGACGTTCACCCACGACGCCTGGGCCAAGATCCACCAAGAGATGGACTCGCTCGACCCCGAGTTGCGGATCGTCGGATGGTATCATTCGCATCCGAGTTTTGGGATCTTTCTGTCGGAGCGCGACCAGTTCATCCAGGAGCATTTCTTCTCGAACCCCGGCCAGATCGCCCACGTCGTCGATCCGGTGCGGAACACCGAGGGGGTATTTGTGTGGCGCGAGGGGAAGCCCGAATTGGCCGACCATTTCTGGATCGGCGACGCTCTGGCGGTGACGGGCGGCGACGCGCCGGTCGAGAAGCCGTTGGGCGCGGCCGCGCCGGCGCATGCGACGAGCCCGGCCGGCGCGGTCGAGAATGCTAACGCCGGCGGCGTCCGCGCGTTGCACATGGCCGCCCTGTGCGTGCTCGTGTTTCTTCTGGGCTATCTGATGGCGATGGGCATGAACAGCCTCGATCGTCGCCGGCTCGTCGAGGGAGCGGTGGCCCACTACGGCATCTGGAAGGGGCTCCGCCCGGGCCTGGAAGACAATCTGCTAGTCGTCGAGCGCGAACTCAAGGAAATCTCGGACGCGACCGAGACCCTTCTCGCGCGGCGTGACGCGCCGGCCGAACGCGATGCGGACCCGAAGAAGCGAGAGGCCGAGCTGAAGGCCGAGTCCAATCGCCTGTTGAGACGGCTCGCGGTGACGCGCCAGGTGCTCGGCCAAATCCGCGAAGTCTACGGCCTCACGCCCGAGGAGGCCCTGATCGTTTCGCGGATCATCACTGCCAGAACGGCCGAGGTCGACGCACTGAAGGCGAAGACCGATCGAGCGAAACCCAAGGGGCCGACCGACGGGAAGCCGGCCGACAAGACGAACCGGCCGGACAAGCCCAAAAACAATACCAGCGGCGGCCGCGCCA
>DOEZ01000252.1:0-177 GCA_003532715.1 Planctomycetaceae bacterium | reverse complement strand
CGACTCGAAAAAGGCGATCTCTATTCGCCGCGGGTCGAGTCGTACCTTGAGATGCAGCAGGCCATGCGCCGCGACGTCGGCCCCATCGACCCGCAACCGCTAATCCTTCGCATCGTCTTTTCGAGTTGGTTCTACCTGGCGTTGGCCAGCGGCTTGGGCGCGTTTCTGGCTTGGCTC
>DOEZ01000122.1 GCA_003532715.1 Planctomycetaceae bacterium | reverse complement strand
GAACGGCCTGAACAGCCGTCGCCGCGCCGAGGCGTCCAGCCCCGGGCCGTGGTCGATCAGCCGCATGAGCACATGGCGGTCGCTGGGGACCACGTCGAGATGGATCCGCCGGTCGACGGCCCCGGCGGCGTACTTGCATGCATTGTCAACTAGATTGAAGAGGATTTGGTCCACCGCCGAGGGGTTGGCACGAACCGTGGTCGCCCGGATCGAGTCGCCGGCCTGAACGACGAAGTTCATTTCGGCCTGTTCGGCCCGGGCAGCCAGCCGCGCGGCGACGCTGTCGAGCAGTTCGCCGACGGGGAGGTCTTTCGGTTGCTGCCTGCCGCGATTTCGTTCGAGCCGCGCGTACGCCAGGACATTCTCGACGAGGTGTTCCAGGCGATCGGTCTCGGCCCGCAGTGTCTGGAAATAGTGCTGTTGCTTGTTGTGGTCGGCCACCATACCCTCGCAAAGCATGTCGGCGTACATCCGAAGCGTGGTCAGGGGGGATCGCAATTCATGGGTCACGGCCGAGACGAACGTCGCCCGCCGCTCGCCAAGCCGCATCACGCCCCAAAGAAGAATCGCCACCGCCAACGCGGCGACCAGGACGCCGGCCCACGCCAGGCACAAGGTGGGCACGAGGTCCAACGGGCCCGACGGCGCGTCCGGAGCGGCGAACCGGCCCGGCTCGATTGCGATCGGCAAGGCGGCCAGAAGTCTCGACTCACGGACCCCGACGTCGGCCGGGCGGAGCACGGCCTCGGGCAGAAGATCGGCAATTTCTGCTTGAAGGAACTTCCGCAGCCGGGGCCAATCGAGCACGGAGCCTTGGATGCACTCCACTTCCGACGGGACAATGTTGCGATCATGAATGTCGTATCCTCGCAACATGGCGCGACGCACCAAAATCAGACGGTCCCCCATCCACATCGGCCGCATCACGCCCGCGCTAGATTCGGCCGGTGGCGGCGATTCACCGAATTGGCGGTTCTGATTGAGATTGAGCAAGGGCTGCTGAGTGTTGCTGAGCACGGCCCGATTGCGAGCCTGGAACTCGTTCATGTCTCGCTCGGCGACTTGTGACACCGCCGTGCCGGGACCGGGCGAGGTGGATACCGGGTCGGTGATCGTCCAAGGCAGGAGGGCGTCGGTGGGTAGTTTCGGCAGCAACGCGGCGTGGTCCAACGTCGCCAGCCATTTTGCCTCGGGTTTGTCCGGTGCATCCACGTCGGACGCGCGGCGAGGCAAGATCGTGACGTGCCCGTCCGATCCAAGTTGAAAGCGCGCCAATACGAACCCATTCGAGTCGCGATTCTCACGAAACAGGTTGGGCGCGAGCCCGTAGTTGGTCGGCGGAAACATATTTTCTTGGGTGACCAGCGGCGCAAGAATCGAATCCATCCGCCAGAGGGCTAGACGCACGTTTTCTTCGAGCGCTGCGTTGTTGCGAGCGGCGGCTTGGGCCTGGTGGAGTTCCAGGGCCGTCTCGCTGACCCAGGCCATCGCCGCCAGAACGACCGCCAGGCACGACCCGAACGCCAACCAGAGATAGAGATAATGGGAACGTCTCATGTTGTTTTCGCTTCCGAGGGCATCCCAGGTTTTGTCGGAGGTCCAACTTCCGAGGGTGGCCCAGGTTCTTGAACCTGGGTGCCGGAGGCACAAGAGGTTTCGCTAAACTTCATCGTCATCGAGAGACTCCGTGTCCCGGGCGAACCGATAGCCCTTGCCGCGCACCGTGAAGATCACGACCGGCCGGGCCGGGTCGCATTCGATCTTCTCGCGGAGCCGCGCCACGTGCATGTCGATCGTCCGGGTGGTCAGCCCGCGAGGCGGGATCCGCCACACATTCGCCAGCAGTTCATCTCGCGAAATCGCCCGGCCGCGATGGGCCGCCAGATAACCCAGCAGATCAGCTTCGCGTTCTGACAGTTCGGCGCGGCGGCCGTCGTCGAAACAGACCTCGCGCCGCGCCAAATCAATCCGGCCGCCCGGAACCCCGATCGCCGCGATCGGTTCGGGCCGCCCGGGCGTGCGGCGCAAGACGGCCTCGACCCGGGCCAGCAGTTCCTTGACGCTGAACGGCTTGACCACGTAGTCGTCGGCCCCGTCGCGAAGCCCGCGCACCCGGTCGGCCTCCTCGCCTCGCGCCGTCAGAACGATGATCGGCACGGTGGGCCGGTCGCGTCGAAGCCTGGCGAGAATCTCGAAGCCGTCGGGCGGAGGCAGAACCAGATCGAGCAGCAGCAGGTCGTACTCTCGGCGCAGGGCCATTTCGATGCCGTGCGACCCGTCGGCCGCTTCGAGCACGTCGTAGCCGGCGAACCGCAGCGCGTCGACGATTCCCCGCCGTATCGCCGGGTCGTCCTCGATGGTCAGGATTCTACCGCTTGCCATGGCATCGCCTCGTTTGGCGCAAGCATATCACGTTGCGAAGGGCTTGGCCAGCACGATCCATGTGTGTCAAGCGGTTGACGGTCCCGACTCCCCAGGAGTTCGCTTATTCGCACGCGGAGCGTGGTTCGAACGCCTTCGATCTTCCAAGACGAGTTAAAATGAAGCAGATAGTCGCCGCCCACTGCGTCCTTCTCGACTTGATCCGGAAAGTTGACGGAACCTGATGTCGGCAACGGTACCTGGACCCAATTCCTTTTGGCTAATGGACGATAGTCCCAGGCGACGGAAGGCAATTTGTGGCCTTGCGCCTCATCCGCGGTCGGCGAGCGTCCGAAGACTGCCGCTCTGGTGGAAACCCTCTCAATCCGGATCCAGTCCTCTCGGTCCTTCCTTAAGACATAGAGTCCCGGAGTGCCGGAGGATTGAGCCGTGCTGCATCCGACGGCCACCATCCTGATCGCGTCATCCTCGTGAACCAGACTCGGTTCGTCGCCTCGGGCCGGACCAGCGTGCGTGTACATCACCGATGCGACGGAAGGGAATATGACACGGCTTGCGTTTCCGGTGGCTGCGCGGTCGGCCACGGTAACCAGTCGAAACGCCACCTTGACCCGGGCGCGAATCGGGATGGTCCCCGGCGCCAGCGCCGACTCGGTTTCGCGAACAGGTTCTGACTTCTCCGTGAAGTTCAACATTGCCGATTGCCGCAAGCCTTCGTTCACCGAGATATCCTCCTCGATGAGCAATGGCTCGCCGATCTTCGACCCGAGCGCCTCGGCCATGGCGGTTGCCTTCTTTCTGGCGGCCAGCAATGCCTTCGTTCGAGTTTCGTTCCGGAGATCGATCCGTTTTGAATGATCGTAGTCGACGCTCTCGACGCTCACGTCGGAAATCTTGGCCAATCCCATCCAGAGGGCTCCATAGGCACCGAAATCGCTGATCTTGAAGGCGATACGCGTCGACGCCGAATATCCTTCGCGCACCCACGAGTTGCCCCGGTATGTCCAATTCACGCCGAATTCCATGCGGGCCGTTTGAAGCGTCTCCTCGGGCACTTGGGCGTCTTTGAGCAGCGTCAGAACGGCTGCCACGACTTCCGTGTGCCGATGGGCGACTTTCTCTAGGGTCTCGCCGGTGTTCGTGACGGCCAACGACCAAAGCATCATATCGGGAGCCACTTCGTTGGTGGCCGTGCCGAAGACCATGACCTGAGGCGGACGGCCGTCGTCGGCCCAGGCGGTGACGCCGCAGAGGATCGCCGTCATCGTGCAAAGTATCGTTCGTTTCATCGCGTTTCTCCTTGTTCTGTAAAAGGCCTGTCTATTGACCACAAATCAAGTGTGTGCCACTCTACGCCGTGAACCGAGTTTCGTGGCGATTTGACGTAACTTGTTGCCAGCGTTCGGGATGTTTGGCACAAAATGTCGTTTGTCAGTCGCCTCATCCCGTAGGGATGAAAGCTATTAGCCCCGGGTCGCGCAGCGGACCCGGGGTTGGCTGGCAATGGAATTTGCCGACCCCGGAGGGGTCGAAGCTGTGTCAGGCGAACGTCTCGTGGCCGGTCGATTGTGCATTGGCTTGCTCTGCGACCCCTCCGGGGTCGGCGTCCTTTCTTCATCATTTCCGGGGGTACCCCGCCGGCTAATTGCTTTGACTCCTTCGGAGCCGGATCGTTCCATCCAATTCGTGCTTCGCCACCCGATTTATGTTTCGTCACCTGGTTCGTGTTGCACTATCGAGGTCGTGTCTCGTCAATGCGTGCCGCCACAATGTCATGAACCTTGGCCTGTAAACCGTTGTGTGACAATAACAAACGCCCTGAACGGGTATCGTTCGGTTAACGGCGTAGTGTGGCACACGCCGAGATCTTGCATCATATCGAAGTAGTGACCGTAGGTTACCACGGCGGACAACCGGTTCAATGCGACGGCACGTACCGCTCGTAAGTATAACGCAGAGTCTTCTCCTCGCCTGCCTTCAAGGTCACGGTCCAGCCGACCGATCCGCATCGTTCGATCAGCTTTAGTTTGTCCGGGTCGACCGAAATGGCGCCCCCGTCCGAGGTTTCGATCGTCTTGCCGGGCACGGGATTGGTGATCACGATCCGCGTCTCGCGAGGCTCGAAGTTGCGAAGTTGCAGTTTCCCTTCGAGCGTCACCAAATCATACGAAATATCGTGGTGCGGAGAATAGGCCTTGAGCTTGCGATCCGTTTCACGTTCGCTTTTCTCGTGGGCGATATTGATCGCCGTGGTCACCGGCAACTCGCTCCGTCCCCCCTTGGGTGTATAGTGCAACAAGTCCTCGCTCAGCGGACGCTCTTCGCTCAACGCCAGGCACGGGCCGGTCGTCCACGGCGTATCGGTCGAGTTGTGCAACACGAGCGAATGCTCCATCCGGTTGGGCGGCGACCAGCGATAGACGTGCGAGTACTTGATCTTGCGGGTGAACAGCGTGATGATCGCCTTTTCGCCGCGTCGCAGCGTTACGTCGCGCTTGGTGTAGACCGTATAGTCGGTCGCCGCCGCGCCGCCAAGCTGTGGCAGATCGCCCAACGCCTTGGCCAGATCGCCCGGGCTGAGTTCGACCGGCTGTTCGACGACGTTGCCGGCCCCGAATTGCGGCGCGGTGTTCGCGTTCGAGACGATCGCCGCGCGGCTCATGACTTGCTGGGTCATAACGGCTCCGGGCATTTGCCCGCTGACGCCCGCGCCGATCGTGCGAAGGACCTGGCCGATCGAAATGGGAGCCATGAATTCGGTGTGGGCGAAATGAGGGACTCCGACGACCAGGTTGACGTCGGTGTGGATCAGGTCCTCGGCCTCGTTGACCAGCGTCCCGCGGAGAGTCAGTTCGGCCGTCTCTTCGTCGAGCACCTTGAGCGTGTAGTCGGGGATCCAGGTGATTCCTTTGCGCAGATAGGCCATGCCGAGCGTCGTCTTGTGTCCCGACAGGTCCGATTTCAATTGCGGCGTCTTCTGTTCCCGCTCGACGTGCAGCCGCAAGGGAAGTTCGAGCAACTGCATTCGGCGGATTCCCTCGACCGGCACGGCCGCGCTTTGCTGGCCCGTGTCGAGCACGGCGAAGTCGGGGCCGACCGAGACGAGCCGTCCGGCGGCCGTTCGATCTTCGCCCTTGTGTTTGTAGCTCAACTCGACCTTCAGGTTGAGCGTCGCCGCGAGTCGGGCGCGTTTGGCTTCGATGGTGTTCGGCGCGTCGCGGTCGTCGAATTCGACCACCTCGCCCGGCCCCGCGCCGACGATGTCGACCACTTCGTTTACATCCTTGGCATAGATGGCCAAGGTTCCGAACGCGGCCGGGGGAATGTGCTTGCCGATGCACCAGCCGTCGTTCGTCACGACTTCACCCTCGCGGATGAAGAACCCCAGGCCGTTCTTGAAGACGGCGACCGACTTGGTCTTCGGCCGCCAGACGTGCGGATTGGCGTCGTCGTCCTTCGGGTCGTCGCCAGCCAAAGCCGCGTTCATGCCCGCGCCGGCCGCCATGGCGGTCAGTAGAATCATGCCAATCCATCGTGCTCTGCGAGAAGTACTCATCACAATGCCTCCTTGGGAAAGGGAAAACCACAACGGTCGCAAAGTCGCCTTTCGCTCCGCGAAAGTAGCGTGCGAGCCGCATAACGACGACTTGCCCTCGATCGGGGAACACTAATCCACGCTGATCGACCCTGATAGGAACAATCAGTCCAAATCAGCAAAGATCAGTGTTCCGTCATCCTTGGGAAATCTCCCGCTCTGAATCACGTTGCTTTGGTGCGAGCCCTTGGCTAATCGCTACTTTCGCGGAGCGAAAGGCGACTTTCATTTCGCCGACCGCTCCACCGATTGAAGTCTATCAAGAAACGGGCACGGCGCGTGTAACGGGTTTGTAACAAGTCGGTTTGGACGACGACCGGGCCGCCTGGCGGGCCATTTTGCAGGCGATCCGTAGGGTGCGTCCGGACGCACCAAGAGGGCGTCATCGGTTGTGTGTGTTCTCTCACGGAGACACGGAGGCACAAAGGGAAGAAGTCTTGTGTGAGACAATCAGAGTTGTACGTGGTGCGTCCCGACGTACCCTACGTGCTTCTGTGATTCTTCCACCCTTGGCCTCTTCCCGGTTCCATGCTAAATTGGCAGCAAGTCAAGCCGGGGCAACTCCGGGCACTGGCCGACTCGACGGCTCGCGGGCAACGCGTGATGCTCGATTCCGACCTAGCCAGACTCTACGGGGTGCCAACCTCCGCACTGAATCAAGCTGTCCGCCGAAATGCCGATCGGTTTCCCGACGATTTTGCCTATCAGCTTACACGGCAAGAGTTTACGAACTTGATATCACAGAATGTGATATCAAGTTCAGCCCGCGGTGGGCCGCGAAAACTCCCCTGGGTTTTCACCGAGCACGGGGTGGCCATGTTGTCGAGCGTGTTGCGGTCGCCGACGGCCGTTCGCGTCAACATCGAGATCATGCGAGCCTTCGTCGGCCTGCGACGGCTCATGGCCACGCCGGGCGAACTGGTCGAGCAACTCACCCGGCTGGCCGAGACGGTGCAAGTGCATGACAATCACATTAGAATCATCGTGCAAGCCTTGAACCGGCTCATGGACGAGCCCGTCAAACCGAAGCCCCGCATTGGTTTCGATGTCGGAAGAGACGGAGGCTCGCCGCGAGAGAAGACGAAATGAACCCGGTGAGCCCGTAGAGTGCATCTGGACGCACCAAGGGAGGCGATATCGGTTGCGTTTATTCTCTCACGGAGACACGAAGGGAAGGAAGATGATTCTTTGTGTCTTCGTGGCTTTGTGAGAGACCATCAGAGTCCTACGTGGTATCCCGAAGGGATTATGTAGGACAGCCTGGGGTTGCCGCGTAGCGGCTACCCCAGGAACCAGTTTTTGACGGGCTCTATCCCGAAGGGATTGCGTAACGGCAAGAACGCACGGCGCAACCCTTTCAGGGTTGAACAAATCCTCGGCTCCGCATACCCTGGGTAGCCGCTGCGCGGCAACCCTGGGCTATCCTACGCAAGCCTTTCAGGCTATTATTGACTTCTCACGACGTCTATTGGGTTTCACTACGTCTGTTGAATTCTCATTACGCCTGTTGAATTCTCGCCGAGTCACACTGTACGGCGACAGCTCGGCGACCTTGATCAAGGGCCTATTCCCATGCCGCTCCAACGCTCCGATATCGCCTCGAAATTCGTTGACCGATTCGGCTCTCCGCCGCGGTGGGTGGTCCGCGCGCCGGGGCGCGTGAATCTGATCGGCGAGCACACCGACTACAACGACGGCTTCGCTCTGCCGCTGGCCATCGATCGGGCCGTGTGGATCGCCTTGCGGCCTTGCGGCGACCGCCGGGTTGACGTCCACTCGGTCGATTTCGACGACACGGACCGGTTCTTGCTCGACGATCTGGTCAAGACGTCCGACGGCTGGGAGGAATACCTCAAGGGGACGGCGTGGAGTTTGCAGGAAGCCGGACTCGCAATTTCCGGGTGGGAAGGCGTGATCCAAGGCGACGTGCCGTTGGGGGCCGGGCTTTCGTCGTCGGCCGCGCTTGAACTGGCCACTGCCCGCGCGTTTGCGGCGGTCGATTCGCTCGACTGGGAACCGGCCGCGATGGCCCGGCTGGCTCAGCGAGCCGAGAACCAATGGGTTGGGGTCAACTGTGGCATTATGGACCAGCTCATTTCGGCCGCCGGGCGGCGCAATTGCGCGCTGCTGATCGACTGCCGCACGCTGGAATTCACGCCGGTGGCCTTTCCCGACGGAGTGGCCGTCGCCGTGCTCGACACGTCCACGCGTCGCGGGTTGGTCGACTCGGCCTACAACGAGCGTCGCCGACAATGCGAGGAAACGGCCCGACGGTTCGGCGTCAAGGCGCTGCGCGATGTCGACGCCAACATGTTCGAGCGACTGGCCGGCTGTCTCGACGAGTCGACCCGACGGCGGGCGAAGCACGTCGTTACCGAAAACGACCGAACCGTTCGAGCGGCCGAAGCGATGCGGCGCGGCGATCTGGCCGAGTTGGGCACGTTGCTGGTCGAAAGCCACCGCAGCCTGCGCGACGATTTCGAGGTGTCTAACGACGCGCTCGATGCGATGGTCGAGGCGGCTCTGGCCCATCCGGCATGTCACGGCGCGCGGATGACCGGCGCGGGCTTCGGCGGATGCGCCGTCGCGCTGATCGACGCCGCGCGGGCCGAGTCGTTCGTGGAAGAAGTCTCTGCCGATTACCTAGTGAGAACCAGTCTTACGCCGGCCGTTTACGTCTGTGAAGCCACGGACGGCGCGAGCGTGGTCGAGGCAGAGTGAACGGCGGTGGATTGGATGTCTCACCACGGAGTTGCCCGCGACAGCCGGGGGCGGCTATCCTACATGACTTGACAGCCGAGGGCGGCTATCCTACATGGTTATCGCGGAGTCTCCGTGGTGAAATCCTCCCATCACGATTCGTCGTCAGGTCGCTTTGGCTGGCGCTGCGGCTGCCGGACGTTGGGCCATTTCCTGATCGAGCATGAACAGTCCGCCCGGTGCTCCGGCGACCAGCTTGAGCTTCTGCAGGACGGCCTCGGCGCTGGCTTCTTCTTCGACCTGCTCGTTGACGAACCATTGCAGGAACGAGTTCGTGGCGTGATCGCTTTCGGCGATGGCCAGATCGACCAGCTTATTGATTCGGTCGGTGACGTACTGCTCGTGGGCGAGCGTGGCCTCGAAGATGGCCAAGGGCGATTCCCATTCGCTGGCCGGCGCCTCGATCGGCCCCAAGGTCACGCGGCCGCCGCGTTCGAGGATGAAGTCGTAGAACTTCAGCGCGTGGATCAGTTCTTCGTCGGCCTGAACGCGCAGCCAATTGGCAAACCCGGTCAGATTGAGCGCCTGACAATGGGCGGCCATCGACAGATAGAGGTACGACGAATAGTATTCGGCGTTGATCTGGGCGTTTAGCGCCTCGTGCATCTTGGTACTAAGCATGATTCTCTCCGTTTTCTGTTTGAATTCCAATGAATGGTAAACGGTTGTTTGGTTAATCGTCAAGACAAGGACGGACGAACCGTCCATGCTACCCGCGCAAGGACGGACTATCCATGCCACCCGCGTGGTGCGGGCGGCAGAGAAAGTGTCCTTCGCGTTGTTTCAACTATAGCTCTGGGATAATTATTGCGGAAGAGGGTCGCGTGGCAAGGCCGAAGCGTGCGAAGAACGCCTGATAGCCCATGAATCGCCCATCTTCGCTGGTCGCGGCCCGATACGGCCCTTTCCTTGCCGGGACGCGGCGCGTACGATTTAGTTCCATTCGGGAACCAACTTCTTACGTGGTTTGCGTTTCGGCTCGGCGATGGGGCGTCCTGAAACGCCCCACAACCGGGCTGCCCCCGGGTTGCCTTGGTCCCTTACCTTGTGAAAGGTGGATAAGAGGAGTATTTCGATTATGACGAAGAGTGAACAGGCCGTTGACGCCGCGCTCGCGGATGCAGTGGACTTGGCCGCCCTGGTCGACTATCAGCAAGGGAGCGTTGTCAGCCGAACGCTTGTCAAGAAGCCGACCGGCACGGTTACCCTTTTTGCGTTCGACGCCGGCCAAGAATTGAGCGAACACACGGCGCCGTTCGACGCCATGGTCCAGGTCGTCGACGGAACAGGCGAATTGACCATCGGCGGACGTCCGGTGCGGATGACCGCGGGCCAACTCGTCGTCATGCCCGCCGGCGTGCCCCACGCGGTCCGTGCCGTCGAGCGATTCAAGATGCTCCTGACGATGATTC
>DOEZ01000121.1 GCA_003532715.1 Planctomycetaceae bacterium | reverse complement strand
TAGTCCGTCTTCACATTGTTGGTGCAGTAGTAACCGGCCGCGCGTAGATAGGATGGAAAACACCTCACGAAGTCGGGCAGCCTAGTGTTGCAGCGCATGTGATGCGAACCGAGCGTGGACGGGTAAAGTCCCGTTATGAGACAGGATCGGTTCGGCGCGCATACCCCCGCTATGGCAAAGGCGTTCGTGTAACGAACCCCTTGTGCGGCCAGCCGATCCAAATTCGGAGTCTTGGCGTACGCGTCGCCGTAGCAGCCTAGGTGCGGTCCGATATCCTCGCACGTGATCCAGAGAAGGTTAGGCAATTCACTGCCCCGTGCCGGGAGTAGCGGCAAGATTAGGAACGACATCGTGGTTCCCATGAGAATCGCCGCGAGAAATCTCGTCATCGTTGCCTCCCGTGGCTATTGATTCGGCGGAACCATCAGATTGCCGATCGCGCGGACCGCGGTGTCACCGACTTCTTCGCCTTGGACATGCGTCCGCCGGACGCCTCGCAAGTCGTTGCCCATCAACGCAATGCGATCCGACGCCTTCCCCTCAACGCCAAGAAAGGCACTAGCCGAACCATCCGGTTGGCAACCACGGATAATGGCCCTGTTCACATCGATCAATCGCACGCCCGACTCGGCTCCCGGTGAAATCCGAACATCGAGACCGCCGATATCGAGATCATGCACGTCGTCGCAAACCACGGCGGGACGCAGGTCGGGGCTGGCGGCGCGGAGACGCACATTGATCAGCCTCAGTCCCTTCACGTGACGACACCAAAGGCCGTAGGCCGGCAGAGTGCCGAACATGATGCATTCGGGGTAAGTTGCCGGTAATTCGGGAATCGGGTGTTGGTTCCTTGCTTCCTGAACGCCACCTTCGAAGCTGAAGTGGAGGTTGCTTAGAGTCACGTCCTCCACGAGATGGCCCGGCAGCCCCGTGATGGCGCAACCGATGGGGGACATCTCGGTGGCCACGATATTGCTGCATATCACGTTGCGGAGCGTGCCCACGGGCGGCTTCGGCGTGCCGGGTTCCACGACGCGGCCCTTGTCGCCCAACCGGATGAAAAGTGGCACGGACACTCCGCGCATCACAATGTTCGATATGGTGATCCGATCCATGTCTCCCCCGTCCACGATTTCCAGAGAGATGCCCGATGTTCCTCGCTGCCTGCCGAGCATTACCTTGGAGAAGCGGGGCGACACGATGCAGCAATTCGAAATAATGATACTCTTGAACCCTCCAAGGGAATGGGTGCCCATCTTGATCGCGTTACAGTGCGAGCTAATGTGACAATTGTTGATCGTGACATTCTCGCATGCTCGACTCGACATGCTCTTTAGGCAGATGCCGTCGTCGTCACAGTCGAACCGGCAATCGGAGATGATCACGTCATGGCATCCATCGATGTTGATGCCATCGGCATGGTGCTTCTGATGGTTAAACAGAGTCACTCCGCGGACCGTCACCCGATCGCAAACCGAATAGAGTTGCATCCACATGGCGGAGTTGTGTAGTGTGACGTCTTCGACCAGCACGTCACGACAATTGATCAGGCGGATCACGAAGGGCCGGTTGGGCCAATCATCTCCAGGAAAGGCCTTCCCGTTGCCGTCGATGCACCCGCGGCCGCGAATGGCAACTCGATCCAGATCTTCACCCAGAATCAAGCTTTGGTTGACATATTGGTCCGCACAGGAGCGGATCTTTGGCTGATGCCGCGGGTAGTCCTTCAAGTCACCGCTTCCGAGGAGGGTGCATCCCTCTTCGAGCGAAAGGGTGACGTCGCTTCTCAACACGATCGTTCCGGACCGCCACTTTCCCGGCGGGAAGCGAACCGTCCCTCCGCCCCGCGCCGCCGCGCTATCGATCGCCCGTTGAATGGCTTCGGTGCAGAGCGTCGTGCCGTCAGGCTTGGCTCCGAAATGGCGGATGTCGACAAACGCCTCGTCGGCAAAGGTGGCTCCGCTGGCGCCGCAACACAAGATCACGGCGAGAAACAGGCGGATCGGCTCAGGTCGACAACTCAGATCGCCAATCTTCATTGGGGAACCTCCGCGGTATGCAACAAGAGGCGATTGTCAACCGGCGTCGCCATGTACTCTGGCGTTGAGCACGTCATGGAATATCAGTACCGGCCTGGCGTCGGGCTGTTTAGAATGCACCTTCACTTTTTCGAGCTTCAGGCCGTCCACGTGACGACAGAAGAAACCGTAGGCGGGCAGGACGCCAAACATGATACACTCCGGATACTGTCCCTCCAACTCGGGCACGCCGTCGGGAGCGTGTTGTGAAACACCGCCTCCCGCAACCTCGATCCGCACGTCGGAAAGCGTCACATTCTCGATACGATGTCCGGGAATGCCGGTGATCGAGCAGCCCGTCTGACTGGCGGCCGCTGCCACGATGTTGTGAAAGACCACATTGCGGAAGGTGCCGACGGGCTGGGCCGGACCGATCCGCTTCGCCGGGCGTCCCCGATTCCCAAGCCGCATGAATATCGGAGCATGGGTCCCCTCCACGGTGATGTTCGAGACATGCACATTCTCCAGGGTTCCCCCGTCAACGATCTCAAGGGCGATTCCGGCCAGACCTTCGCGCCGACCAAGGAGTACTTCGTCGACCTCGGAAGGCTTGACCGCGCAATCGCGGATCGTAATGTTCTTGAACCCTCCGGCCGACTCCGTCCCCGCCTTGATGGGGTTGCAATGCGACCGCATGGTGCAATTCGTCACGGTCACGTTCTCGGTGGCGGCGTTGCCCGTGCTTTTTAACGTGAGTCCGTCGTCGCTCGTGTCGGCCACGCAATCGGCAATGACCACGTTTCGACAACCGTCGATGTCGATCATGTCGTTGTTTCGGCAACCATGATTGAAGACGGTTATGCCGCGAATCGTGACGTCGTCGCAGTTGTGATAGTGCTGCATCCACATCGCCGAGCAGCGGAGCGTGACGCCCTCCACAAGGATTTCGCGGCAGCCAATCAGCCGAATCAAGAATGGCCGATTCAGGTAAGACTCCTCCGGAACATAACGTCCGTGGGCGGCAAAGAGCTGCTTGACTTGCGTCATCTCCGCGACAGAGGCCATCTTCCCATGAAAGGCGGGGCCTTGCCCATCGACGATTCCCTGGCCCGTAATCCCAATATTCTTCAGCCCTTCCCCCCAAATCAACGCACGAGCGTTGTAGTTGTCGACTCGCGACGGGAAATCACACAACATGATGGGATAGTGGGCGACCTCGGTGCTTCCCAAGATACGTGCTTCCGCCGCCAGATCGAGCCGGACGTTGTCCTTGAGATAGATGGTTCCCGTGAGATAGTCGCCTGCCGGGAAATGCACCGTTCCACCCCCTTCGCCCGCGCAGGCGTCAATCACGCGTTGAATGGCAGCCGTGTTGAGTGTCTTGCCGTCGCCGACGACGCCAGAACGTGTGACATCATGGACGGCCGCCATCCCAACCGACGCTTGCAGGCCACCAAAGGCAACGAGTAACCAACAGAAGCAAGAAATGAACACGCTCGTTCTAATTCCGATTACGGGAGCAGAGAATAACATGGCGGGATTCCTCTTGATAGGCGGTCCCACCGACGACGGTGGAACAAAGGTGAAGTTGCGACAATCTCTCGTGGAAGGCGGTGCGGCTGTTGTTGTTGTGGCTGTTGTTGTTGTCCATCCCCCTCGTCTCGTTTATCACTCCAGAGCGTCCAACCGGATACTTCCATTGCCAGATCTTCTCCGGAAGAGCCCTCCGGCCAGAATTGGCAAGAGCCCCGCCAAAGCCGAGGGCTCGGGCACGGCGGTCGTCGCCTCACGGTAACTCGCCGCGCAACCCCAGTGGGCGGCAAGTAAGGAGGCATCTCGGGCATCAACATTGCCATCGTGGTTAAAATCGCCCATCGACCAATTGGCGGTGCCCGTGGCGCCCCAGTTCTCTCCGAGGATCAACGCATCCTCGTCATCGACGATCCCGTCTTGGTTGGCATCGCCCGGAATTAAATCGATGGGGAGGATCTTGGTGAACGCGACGTTGTCGAAGTAATGCATGTTGCCATCGGTGCCCAGGGGATTGATGGGCAACGCGAACATCCCGAACGTGTCGAATCCGTTGAGGGGAGGGTGCGCCCGGTCCGTTTGGAGNNTGTATTGACCATACATGCGCCCATAAGTGCCGGCCTTCGGATCGTACATGAAGCGGAAACTATGTCCGGTAGTACCCGAAATGCCAGATTTCAAAAGCTTGTGCTGCGCGTATCCGCCCTCCCGCATCGAATAGATCAAGTA
>DOEZ01000061.1 GCA_003532715.1 Planctomycetaceae bacterium | reverse complement strand
AGCCCCCGCGCCAGCCGCCGCGCGCGACGTTCGACGGCCGCCGTCTGGCCGGGCGTGGCCAAACGCAGTTCTTTCAGAAGCGTCACCAAGTCTTCGGGGGGCCGTTGTCGCATGGTCCGTGTCGCGAGGGCGTTTCTCGTGCCGGTCGGTGTCGCCCGGCATGGCCCTCCTTGGCAAGAGAACTTGGGGCGAAAATCAACCCGGTTTGCTATCAGAAACCGCATCGCCGGGCAATAGCAAACGTCGGCCTTGAACCCGGACTCGGGTTGGTCGTCCTCCGCTTGTCCATTGTGCAAGGGTCCAAAGATTCGCGCACGCCGGCGAACCTTTGGCATTCGGGATGTGTCTCACTCGTATTGACATGACTTTGCCCTCGCTGGGGGGATGCTGGCTTCCCAAATGAGCCTGAGACAACAACTTCCTTGACAAAATGGAGCAGTCCTGTCATAGTGAATGGCGTGTATGTCTGGGGCGATTCGGCAGGGTGGCGAACGAATCCTTGCCGAGTTCGCGTGCGGCAGTGGGTCGTGTCGGGTTCTCGCTCGGCTGACTTGCGTGACCGCCCAGCCCGCACAATTGTCCTCATGTGACAACCCTTTCCGGGTCGATTTCCCTGGAGGAGTTGACTCGGAAGCGGAACTTTCGGTTCGACAAACGTTCTTATTCAATCGCGCGAGGCGCGGAGGTAGTTCGATGCGTAGTTTCATTACG
The DNA here is from genome assembly GCA_003532715.1 of Planctomycetaceae bacterium. GTDB lineage: Bacteria > Planctomycetota > Planctomycetia > Pirellulales > Thermoguttaceae > UBA11386. Next base: position 4,335 of record DOEZ01000061.1, on the reverse strand, counting down.
ATTTCCGGCAAACAGATCGTCGCGGCCATGGCTCGCCAGATCCGGAACGTGATGAGCAAGACGATTTTGCACGCATCGAGTACGCGCCTACATACGTGGTTTCTCTTGCAGCGGCTCGCCGGTACGGCGCTGGCCCAACGCGTCGCGGTACCCGTTTACCGTCGCCGCGCGGACGTCGGCGTTACGCGCCGGTCGCCGGCACGATTGGTGCATTGCCATTCGCGCCGCGTGACCGGGCAGCCTGCCGGGCCCGGCTCGTGGGACGTCGGCGCTCGATTCTGATCTCTTCGAGATCGAATCCAAGTGCTTAACGTCAAACGGCCGTCTCAGTTGGCACCGGCGCCGGAAGCGTTCGCTTGCTTTTCGCGCATGCACGCCGCCGGTTCTCCAATCTCCGATTTCGTTTATGCAAGAAGAACACGTATATGGCTACGATTCAAGAATACGGCTGCTTTTCGGAACAAACCGACTTGGTCGCGCTGGTTCAGGCTGCACAAGACGGTTGCGGCGAAGCCTTCGACCAATTGGTCGATCAGTTCGCTTCGACGGTTCACGCCATTTGCCTGCGGCGGCTGCACAATCAGGCCGACGCCCAGGAACTCTGCCAGGAAGTCTTCATCCAGGCTTTCAGAAAGATCAATCAACTCGAAGATCCACGCTGCTTCGCCGGCTGGCTTCGAGCGATCGCGACGCGGATGGCAATCAACCGAGCCGTGCGGCACAAGCCGATCGCCACGGTGGAACCAAGCGTTGCCGCGATCGATTGCATCGAGCATGAGACGCCGTTGGGTAGAGTTCTCGCGCGCGAACGGCGGAACCAGGTTCACCAGGGCTTGGGCCGCCTAGGCCGGATGGACCGCGAGACGCTCGAAGCGTTTTATTTCCAGGGACGATCCCTGATCGAAATGAGCGACGACTTCCAATCGCCGCTCGGAACGATCAAGCGGCGGCTGCACGTCGCGCGAAAACGACTGGCCAAGGAGCTGGCCGAATTGGCGACCGTCTGAGGCCGCCGCCGATTCGGATTATTCATGAGGGGTGGGGCGATTGCAGCGAGTTTTTTCGTGGAATTTGTGTTTTTCCGACAAGACTCGCTGGAATCGCCCCACCCTACTTCTTCAGGCCGTTCAACGATCGACCACGTTCCGTGGATTTCCCGCCAGAAAGGCCCGAACGTTCTCGGCTGCAATGGTCATGAGCCGGGCTCGGGCGGCGCGGGTTGCCCAGGCGATGTGGGGCGTCACGTGACAGTTCTTGGCCGCGAGCAACGGACTGTCGGCCGGCGGGGGCTCGTCCGCCAGAACGTCGATGCCGGCCCCGGCGATTCGGTCGGCATTGAGTGCGTCGGCCAGCGCCCGTTCGTCGACGAGTTGCCCCCGGCCCGTGTTGATCAGAAACGCGGTCGGCTTCATCTGGGCCAACCGTTTGGCATCGACGAGCTTTTCGGTCTGCTCGTTGAGCGGGCAATGCAGCGAGACAACGTCGCTTTGGCCGAAGAGCGTATCCAAATCGACCGATTCGATGCCGTCGCCCGGGTTGGCGGGGGGAAAAACGTCGTGAACGAGCACGTTCATGCCCATGGCCCGGGCGATGCGCGCCGTGGCGCGGCCGATTTGCCCGAAGCCGACGATGCCCATCGTCAGCCCGTCGAGTTCGATCAGCGGCTTTTCCCAGAAGCAAAAGTCCTCGCACGCGGTCCAACGGCCCAGGCGGACGGCCTCGGCATGATGCGCGACGGGTTGGGCGAGATTCAGGAGATGCGAGAAGACCATCTGCGCGACCGAGGCCGTGCTGTAGGCCGGCACGTTGGTAACGACGATGCCGCGCTGGGCGGCGGCCGCTAGGTCCACTACGTTATAGCCGGTGGCGAACACCCCAATGTACTTCAGCCGAGGCAAGGCGTCGATCGTCCTCCGGTCGAAGGCCACCTTGTTCGTCATGGCGACGTCGGCCTCGGCCGCTCGGACCAGGACGTCCACCGGCGTGCTTCGATCGTGAACCGTGAGGCGACCGAGTGCCTCGAACTCGCCCCAACTCAAGTCGCCCGGATTCAGCGCGTAGCCGTCGAGCACCACGATTCGTGCCATGCCGTTCTCCTATGCTCCTGTTAGAGCAGGGTGGGACGATTGCCGCAAATCTTACCGTGGAATCTACGCTTTCCCGATAAGGTTCGCTGCAATCGCCCCACCCTACGGTCTCCATCATAGCAGGGAACGGCGGAAACGCCAGTCATCTCGTCAAGGTTTCGCGGGCGGCAACACGATCTCTTCGAGGACTGAGCCGGGGACGATTTCCTCGTCCATCGCTTCCGGCGAGACGGTAACCGTGATTGGATTCGACGCCGCGCCGTCGCGTCGGATGACGACCAGTTCGGCTTCGACGGGGCCGGCCAACGGCAAACGAGGCATGGTCAGTCGCACGCCGAGGTCGAACCAGCCGAGAATCTCGGCGTCCATTTCGATTCCACCCAGGTGGACCAGCACGCGGCCCGGCTCGGGCCCAAGGCCCTCGCCGGCCAATAGGACTTCGCCACCGGCCACGGCCTCGGCGGGCTTAACCTCGAACGCAACAGGATCGACCGGCAACACGAGGTCGCTTGTCAATTGCGTGCCGTTGTTTGCCTCGCTGGTCTCCTCGATTTCACGGTTTGCGTCGACCAGAACGTGCAACGTGGTGAACGGGGCCGGTTGGCCTTTTTCATCGCGGCCCATTTGCAGGACATCGAAGGGGAGGCGAATGTCGACCGACTGGGTCTGTCCCGCCTCGATCGAGGCAACTCGAACGCCCGCCTTCGGCAGCATGTCGTCAATCCGATCGTCGTTGCCGGCGAACAGGAACACGTCGAACGGGGCGGCAATCGGCTCGTTGCTGTTGTTGCGGAACCAGACGCGATATCGGGGCCCAAGCTGTTCGTCGGGATGGCCCGGGTCGACGAATCGGACCGCCAAGAGCTGCAAATCGTACTGCTGGGCCGGTGCCGGTTCCATGTTCACGTCGACCCACGTGCCGCTGGCGGCCACCGGCATCGGTTCCCAAGCCGGCACGCTCCAGTAGACCCAAGTGGTTCGGACGGGATAGTACCACGGACGGCAGTAAATGGGACGCGGATCCCACACCGGACCGCAATCGTAGTTCCAACTCCACGACACCCATGGCGACCATCGCGGGTAGTAGTAGCCGTACGAAAGCGGGTAGGAGCAGAATGCGGAATAGTATCTCGGCCAGTGGAAATTGAAGTAGAAGCCGCTCCTGGCGTAATGGGGGCTGACTCGTCCGCGATGATAGTACGCGCCGGCGTGCGATACGTGGACGCCGTGTCCCGAGGGACGCGCCCCGGGCGACGGGCCTCTGTGATGCGAGTACTTGTCGAAGCCCATTCGCCGTGCGACGTCGCCCTTGTCGCGCATCTCGTATTGCTTGTCGAGGTCGATCCGTCGTGCAACGTGTCCCTCGGCGACGTGCTTGAAGCGGCCCCGGTCGCCGCCGTGGGCGACGGCCTTTCCGTCACCGCCGCGTCCGCCCTTCGGCCCGCCGGGCTGGCCCGACACGGCGTCGCGGCGCCCGGTCATTCCAGGCGTTTGCCTGCCGAGGCGATCCGTCTCCGCGGCGGTGGTCGAGCGACCTCGCGTGGCAGCGCGGGCGTCACCTTCGCTTCGCTCGCGAGTCGCACGCTCGGTACCTGTTTGGGCGGCGCCCGATTTGCCGCGTTGAGCCTCGCGAGTATCGAGATTTCCACGGTCCGAACGATCCCGATCGACCCTTGCTTCTCGCTCGGCGCCTTGCGGCGCGCGGTCTCGTGGAATCTGTCGGGCCGAAGCAGCCGGCGGATCGGTGGCGGCCGGGGTATTGTTCGGGCCTCGTCCCACGCTGCTTCTCTGAATCCGACCGCGAACGTCGGAGAGCGACAACGGTCCGTTCGTGGAGCCGCCTGTCGTCGCGCGCGGCGCGGCGGACGCTTCGGACGCGGCCGGTTTCGATGTCAGGCGTTCGGAGTTGGTTGTCCGACGCCTGATCTGGCTGAAGTCGGGCAGCGATGCGGAAGCATCGTTTGCCGGCGCGGCGCCTTGCGATCGACGCGCCCAGTTGCCCGCCTGACGCGGCTCGGGCGAAGAGCCCAGAATCGACTCGGCCGAACGTTCCGACGCACGCGATGGTCGCGCGATCCGGGTCGATGGTTCGACCGATTGTCGCGGGGAGACATTCGTGGGCGGCGCCGAGGGCCCCATCGAGCGAGTGTCGACGGTGGAACGAGACCGCGACCGCGCGGCCGGCGCGGGCGTCGCGGGCGTCGTCCGTTCCGACGACGGAATCATCTGTTGCGCCGCACGTGACGGT
>DOEZ01000417.1 GCA_003532715.1 Planctomycetaceae bacterium | reverse complement strand
CGGGGGGCCGAAGGCCCAAGAGGTTTCTTTCGATTGCGGTAAGGCGTGTACGGCAATGATCCCCCAATCGCGGGCAATCCAGCCGCCAATAGGGTTGCGAACCAAGGCCGTGCCGGGTATTCTGGTTAATATGGACCTCACCCCCGAAGATCGCCGCGAGTCGCAAGAGACGCTCCGTGTGACCGCGCGCGAGCGGTTGGATCGCTTCGCCGCGCTGCAAAGACGCGCCGCGCAACTGCTTGCCGCATCGCCCGAAGGCTACCGCCAGTACTGGGTCCGAAACCTGCGCGAGCGCCGCATTCATGTCGAGTCCTGACAATCCCCTGAACGTCTACCGGCTTCTGACTCGCGCCGGCGTGCCGTTCGTCATTATTGGCGGACACGCGGTCGTCTTCCACGGTTACCTGCGCACCACCGAGGACGCCGATCTCATCTTCGATCGATCTCCGGAGTCGGAAGCCGCCCTATTCGAGGCCCTCGAATCGATCCACGCCTGCTGGATCAGCGATCAGCGCGACCCCGCCACGGGCCTCGAAATGCTCGTTCCCATCTCGCCATCCTACGTGCGGGACCAACACCTAATGATGCTGACCACGGATATCGGTTTTGTGGATCTGTACGACTACATCCCCGGTTTTCCAGATATACCGGTGGCCGACCTTTTCTCCGACAGCATCGAGATTGACGACATGCGGTTCGTTTCCCTGCGCTGGCTGCGCAAGTTCAAGCAAGCCGCCAACCGCCACAAGGACCTGGACGACTTAGAGCACCTTCCGTCTTCTTGAGGATGCGGCAAATGCCGCGTGCGTGCTTGCTTGTACGCGTGCAAGCTGGCGTTGACGTCAAGAGGTCACTGGCGGGCAAAGCGAATCGTGAGTGCCACTGGCTCCGCCAGTGCGATGGCCGAGTTGACGCTCCGTGGCGTTTCGGGTAGAAGCAGAGAATGACTTGTCAGAAGACTGTCTTGTGGGAGTTTGCCAAGGATTCACGGACTGCCGGGAGGGTTGTTGACTGACAAGTCCGAGAGGCCGCACTGGCAAAGCCCGGGGCACCCGCGCGCGTCAAGTGTACACGCCGACGTAATCGTCGATGGTCTCGGCGACGATTCGCATCGTCTCGCACAGTTCTTCGGCCCGAAACGGCTTCGCAAGGAAGTCGCACGCCCCCTGGCGGATCGCGTCGGAAATGAGCCGGGTTTGGTTTACCGCGCTGACGACGACCACCTTGGCGTCCGCGTCGCGGTCCTTGATTCGGATCAACGCCTCGAGGCCGTTCGTGCCCGGCATGACGAGGTCCATGGTTACCACATCGGGACGCAAGCGGTCGTAGAGTTCGACGCCCTCGTCGCCGTCGCATGCCTCGCCGACGACCAACCAACCGTCGTCGGCCAAGGTCTGGCCGATCAGTTGGCGCATCATGAGCGAATCGTCGACAATCAAGACGGTCTTCTTGGCCATGGCGGTCGTTACCCTTTTTCGTATCGCTTCCGTTAACCCGGAGTATTCGCGAGCCCGTGATCTCGACGCAGCGTGCAGGATTTCAGCCGGATTCGCAAGCGACGACAAGTCGTTGCGATCCTCTCGCTTGCGTTTCGGGTTGGTGTCGCCTCGTGAATGATCCAGGCTAACCGTTCGCGGGCCGCTTCAGTCGCCTTTCGCTCCACGAAATCGCTACTTTCGCGGAGCGAAAGGCGACTATGGGCCGAGACTTGTTCACCTCTCTTGTAAGAATAGGATGCGGGAAGCCGGCAGGACCAATTGACGGGTGTGCGTGTGAGGCTTTTCTGCCTACGCCGGGTGCCTGTTCGGGCGGAAAAGAATGTCATTTCGACGGCTTATGTCGGCTGTGAGGCCATGCTCCCCCGTTGCCCTGTCCGCTCAAACGGGGTAAGTTTCGGTGTAGTCGCAGAGAGCTAATTTCGTTTCTGTGGCGGAGACAACGGTAGATGGGCCGAGCTCCGCGAGCCCCACCAGAATCAAGTGGTGGGGCTCGCGGAGCTCGACCCACCCTACCTGTTACCTTCTCACAGCCGAGGGCGGCTGTGCTACACGTTGTTGCCCGAACGAGATATTAAGAACATCACCCTAACGCCGCTCGCGCCCATGGAAGCCGAACTGATCGCCCAACTCCGACGCCGGATTCCGGCTCATCCGTTGCTTCGGCTCGGCCCGGGCGACGACGCGGCCGTGCTGCGCATGGCCGACGTCGACGAGTGCGTCGTCACGGTCGATCTGCTGACCGACGGCGTCGATTTCCGGCTCTCCGACGTCGATCCTCGCCGAGTGGGACACAAGTCGCTGGCCGTGAACCTGAGCGATCTGGCCGCCATGGCCGCTCGGCCGCTGGCCGGCGTCGTCGCGCTAGCGCTGCCGCGCCGCGACGGGCTGCGGCTGGCACTCGAGCTGTACGAGGGGCTACTGCCGTTGGCCGAGCGGTTCTCGCTGGCCGTCGCCGGCGGCGACACGAACAGTTGGGACGGGCCGCTGGTGGTCAGCATAACGCTTCTCGGCGCGGTTACCGAGCGAGGCCCCTTGCGACGCGGCGGCGCGCGACCAGGCGACCACCTCCTCGTGACCGGCTCTCTGGGCGGGAGCATTTTGGGGCATCACTTCGACTTCATGCCGCGCGTCGACGAGGCACTCGTCCTGGCCGATCGGTACGAACTGCACGCGGGCATCGACATCAGCGACGGGCTGTCGATCGACCTGGCCCACTTGGTCGAGGAGAGCGGCTGCGGGGCGGTGCTCGATCTCGACGCCGTGCCCGTCGCGGAGGCCGCGCGGCGCTTGGCCGAACAGCAGGACGACGGCCGGACGGCGTTGGACCACGCGCTTTCGGACGGCGAGGATTTCGAGCTTCTGCTGGCCGCGCCGCCCGACGTGGCCGAACGGATCATCGCCGAACAGCCGCTGGAAGTGCCGATCAGCCATATCGGACACTTCACGGCCGAGCCGGGGCTATGGCAAACCGACAAGGCCGCCGGCCGGCGAGAGCTGGTTCCCCGGGGCTGGCAGCATGAGTTTGATTAGCCGGGCAGCCGGATTTCGTCACCGCCGAGACGCGGAGACGCCGAGGAGTAAGAACAGACAAGCGAAATGGGCCTATCTGCTTCCTCTGCGTCTCGGCGCCTCGGCGGTGAGATTGATCTTTCACCGTGGATCTGAAACACAATGACAGATTGCCTTACCTTCAACGCCGCGGACGAATCGCAAACGCGGGTGCTTGGCGCGGCGCTGGCTCGCGTGCTTCCCGGCGGAACGGTTGTCTCGCTTCGCGGCACGCTCGGGGCCGGCAAGACGCGATTGGTCCAGGCGCTGGCCGAAGCCTGCGGGGTCGAGCGACGCGCCGTGGTCAGCCCGACGTTCGTGCTGATTCAAGAATATCGGGGCGACCGGCCCGTCTATCACATCGACGCCTATCGCCTGCACGACGAGGATGAATTCGAGCAGCTTGGGCCGGAGGAGTATTTCGAAGGCGAGGGAATCACGCTGGTCGAATGGGCCGACCGGGTCGAACCAGCCATGCCGCCCGATCGGCTCGACGTACGGATCGAAGTCACGGGCGAACAGTCGCGGCGGTTCGCGATCCGCGCGATGGGACGGTTCGATGTGGGAGTCTTGGAGCGGCTTCGAAGCGAGTTGCGGCCGTCTTGACGGCTCTCGAAATCGCCTGACGTTTCGGGAAGAGGGGAAAGGGGAGAAAAGGGAAAGAGAGAAACCTTGCATTCGCCACCTTGAGCCCTTACATTGACCTGAAATGAGGCAGAAACATGACTGACCAGAATCCTTACGCCACGCCCGAGCCGACCGCGGAGGAATCGTCGGAGCGTTCGACGCTCGAGCCCCAATCGTTTTGTGACGCGATTTCGCAGGGGGTGAAGTTCGGGTTGAAGTGGGGTGGCGTGGTTTGGCTTGGATGGACCGTCTTGGCCTTGGTCGACACACTTGCGATGGCGATGGCGAGCCGACGCAATGTAAGTTGTGCCGACTTCGTCGTCTTCATATTGTTGACGGCCTGTATCTGTTTCGTGATCGCTATTGTTATCGGCGCACTGATGGCCTCGTTGGTGTATTTTCTGCGCAAGGGAATTGCCGCGTTGCATCGATGAACCATCACCCACGGCGACATGCGTGGGCGGAGTGTTTAACCACGCATCATCGCAATCGCGGTTCTTGCCCACTTCGCGTACATTCGTGGCTTCAGAAAGATGTAGGGGAATCGTTAGCATGGCGCAATTGGTGNNCTCGCGGAACTCGACCCACCCTACGAGCTTGACTTTTCGAGAAAAGGGAACGATGGCGTTGGCCAGCGTAAGAACCTGCGCTAACGTCGAACGAGATAAAACATGACCGATCAGAATCCTTATGCCGCGCCCGCGCCGACCCCGGAGGAATTGCCGAGACCTTTGAAGCCCATGCCCCAAACGTTACGCGCGGCAGTCTGGCAGGGGTTGAAGGTCGGATTCAAGTGGGGGACCATTGTCGCGATAGGGTTGATTGCGTTGGCGTTTGTGATTCGCCTCGTGATCTCCATCATGGCGATCTGGCAACATGCACGCATGCCCAGCGTGATTTGGCTTGATTTCGTGGGCGGCGCCGTCACCATCTACGGTGTTTGCTCCGTGCTCGGCACCATCGCGGGCGTCATTATATCCTCGTTCGCGTATCTCTTGCGCAAAGGAATTGCGGCGTTGCATCGATGGCACGGCGACACGGACGGATAGACCGCTCAACCCCGCGTTATCGCAATCGCGGTTTTTGCTTCATCCGCGTTCATTCGCGTCTATCTGCGGTTTCAGAAAGGTCAGAATCGCAATTGGTGGGGCTCGCGGAACTCGACCCACCCTACATGTTCGACCCACCGTACGAGTGCGATCCATCCGCGAAATCCGCGTTCATCAGCGTTCATCCGCGGTTCCAAAGAGGAAGAACGAGCGTCAAGCCGCCTGGGTTTCTTCGTCTTCGACTTGTTCGCCGTCGCCGGCACGGGCGGCTTGTTCGTCGGCGCGGCGGAGCGCCGAGGGGAGGATTCGTCCATCCTCGCTGACGTCCTCGAAGCTGACCGACACGCGCTTGCTGATGCCCGACTCTTGCATGGTGATGCCGTAGATCGTGTTGGCGCAGGCCATCGTCTTTTTCGAGTGGGTAACGATGATGAACTGGGTCCAGGTGAGGAAGTCCTGGAGGACTTCGGTGAAACGTCCGATGTTGGCTTCGTCGAGCGCCGCGTCGACTTCGTCGAGCACGCAAAACGGGCTGGGCCGGCTGCGAAAGATGGCCAGCAGTAAGGCGACGCACGTGAGCGTCTTCTCGCCGCCGCTTAGCAGCGAAATGTTGCGCGGCTCCTTGCCGGGCGGCCGCGCGACGATTTCGATGCCGCTTTCGAGGATATCGACCTCGTCTTCCAGCACGATGTCGGCCTGGCCGCCGCCGAACAGGTCGCGGAACAGTTGTTGGAAGTGGCCGCGGACCGTTTCGAGCGTGTCGAAGAAGAGCCGCCGGCTGTCGGCGTTGATGCGTTCGACGATGCGCAGAAGCTCGTTCTTGGCGCTGGTCAAGTCGTGATACTGGCCCGACAGGTGCTTGTGCCGCTCGTCGAGTTCCTCTAGTTCGGCCAGCGCCTCGAGATTGACGTTGCCCAGGTTGTTGATCTTGGCGCGGAGTTCGTCGATTTCCTGTTGGACTTCCTCGCGGCGGTGTTGTTCCTCTTCGTTCGGCTCGATGTCGAGCTGCGAAAGTTCGATCTGATAATCCTCGCGCAGCCGGTCGGCCAGCGCCCCGCGTTCGTGCCGGATTTCGCCGGCGGCAAGCTGCCGGGCGTGGATCTTTTCCTCTAGTTTGCGGATCCGCGCGCGAATCTGCTGCGCGTTTTTGGCCGCTTCGGCCTTTCGCGCGGCCAATTCGTTGCGCTGGTTGACGAACTCGACCGTCTTCGCCGCGAGTTGTTCCTTGTGCAGGTAGAGTTCGGCGATCTCGGACTCGGCCTGGAGAATGGTCCACGCCGACTGTTGCGACTGCCGGACACAGTGGTTCATTTGCTGCCGGTTTTCGGCCAGCACGCGCTGGCGTTCCTGCTGGCTCTCTTCGAACTGACGCAGCCTGATTCGAAGGTTGCGGAGCTGTTCCTCGCTCTTGGCCAATTCGACCTTGACTTCGGTTGTCGACCGCAAGAATTCCCGACGCTCAATTTCGAGTTCCTCGATGCGCCGGTCGAGCGCGACCACGTCGCGTTCCATTTCGACCAGCGCCGCCCGCGCCGTTTGCCACCCGGTTTGCACTTCGGCCAAGGCGCCAACGGCTTCTTCGTGCTGCCGGGCGGCGGCGTCGCGTTCGCTCTCGCGGACGGCGCATTGGCGATTCACCTCGGCGCGTCGTTCCTGGGTTGCGTCGATTCGGCGGCTCTTTTGGACCGCCGTGTCGAGCAGTTGCCGGTGTTCCTGGTCGAGCCGGCGGACGTCGTCCTTTCGGCGTTGGACCTGCCGCTCGGCCTCCTCGGCTTGTTGCCGGAATTGGACGAGTTCTTCTTCGAGCGCGGTTCGCTGGTTGGCCAGTTCCCGCAGTTCACTTCGTCGCGAGATGAGTCCAATGGCCGCGTGGCTTGGCCCAGCGGCAATCGATCCATCGGCGTCGAGCAATTCTCCGGCCAGGGTGACGAACCGAATGCCGCGCGGGGCCGATTCGGCCAATCGCAGCGCATCGGCCAGACTCTCGACCACCCAAGTGCGGCCCAGCAGTCGCCCGACGAGCGGGGTGTAGCGAGGCTCCGTTTCGACGAACCGGTCGGCGCGGCCCAATACGCCCGGCCGATCATGTAAATCGACCCCTTCGTCTTCGGCGTCCGAAGCAAAACGATCGAGCGCGGCGAACCCAACGCGGCCCGCCAAATGATGCGCGTTGCCTTGCAGGTACCGCGCGAGGTCGGCCCCCTCGGCCAGGACGATCTGCTGGGCCTTGTCGCCCAGCGCGACTTCGATCAGGGGGGCGGCTTCGACGCTCACATGGAACAGATCGGCCACGAGCCCAAGAACGTGTCGAAACGGCCCGTCGCCAGCCGCGCGGGCTTCGGCGAGCACTTGTTTCACGCCCGCACCGATTCCCTCGTGGCGTCGTTGAAGGTCCTCGAGAACGGTCAACCGCTGGACCAGCGTGCCGTGGCGATGCACGCGCTGGGCCAGTTCCTCTTGGGCCGCCTTCGCCCGAGATCGGGCCGCGTCGAGTTCGGTGCTTGCCGTCGCGAGTCGGCTTTCGTGCTCGGCAATTCGCCGCGCCAGGGCTTCGGCCTCGCGGCCTAGCGATTCATGCTGCCGATCGAGCGTGCTCAATTGGCTCTGGAGTTCTTCCAGCCGTTTGGAATACTGCTGCCGGGCGACTTCGGCCGATGTCGCGCGGCTTTCGAGCGCGCTGGCCCGGTTTCCCCACTCGGCCGCGACCGACATCTGTTCGAGATAGGCCGCCTCGCGCTGCTTGTGCTCGCCGCGCAGTCGGTCGAGCCGTTGGAGCGAGTCGGTGAGCTGCCGTTCGCCCTCGGTCGCGCGCTGCGTGATCTCCTGGTGTCGCCGCTGGGCCTCTTCACAGGCTTCGGCCGTCTCCTTGGCTTGCTGCTGAAGATCGCCGGCGCGAACCGTCATCTGCGCCAACCGGCCGCGCAGCGTGGCCGCTTCGCGCTCGAGATCGTGACTTCGTCGCCGTTCGTGTGCGAGCGTCGATTCGCTCGCGGCGATGCGTTCGCGATTGGCCGCAATGCGCGACTCGGCGGACCGGATGCTCTCGGTGGCGCGCTCCGACTCGGTTTCAAGGTCGAGAACGGCGACTTCGAGGACGTGGTTTTCGGCCTCGTCCGACTCGCGCTGTTGGTCGAGTTCGGCCAACTCGGTTTCGATCGCGGCGAGCCGTTCGCTCAGCCGCCGCCAATCGACCATGGCGACCTGGGTGCGCAGCTCCTGGAGCCGGTCGTTGTATTCCTTGTAGCGGCGCGCCTTGCCGGCCTGAAGACGGATGCTTCGCAGTCGCGACTCCACCTCGTCGACGATGTCGGACAGCCGGAGCAAGTTCTGCTCGACCCGCTCGAGCCGTCGCAGCGCCTCGAGCTTCTTGTTCTTGAACAGGCTGATGCCCGCCGCTTCCTCGAAAATGAGCCGCCGATCGCGCGGCGACGATTGCAAGAGAACGTCGACCTTGCCCTGTTCGATGACGCTGTACGCCTGGGTGCCCATGCCGGTGCCGCTGAGCAACTGGCGAATGTCGCGGAGCCGGCTGGGCTGCCGGTTGATGAGGTATTCGCCCTCGCCGCTTCGATAGACGCGGCGGGTGATGTGAACCTCAGGCGATTCGATCGGCAGCAGGCGGCTCGAATTGTCGAACGTGATCGTGACTTCGGCCGAATTGGTCGCGCGGCGGCTGCTCGATCCGTTGAAGATGACGTCGGCCATCTCCTTGCCGCGCAGGCTCTTGACGCTCTGCTCGCCGAGCACCCACTTCAACCCGTCGACAATGTTCGACTTGCCTGAGCCGTTCGGGCCGACCACGACCGTAATGCCGGGGGGGAACTTAAAGAGCGTCTTCTCCGCGAAGCTCTTGAATCCGACGATTTCGATCGCTTTGAGCATGAGAAAGACAGCTTGGCCGTGGCAAAACCGGATCAGTCCGACGTCCGACCCGTCATTTTAGCAAAGAAACGCTTCACCGGACCGGTATCGCCGGCCGAATCCGCGTCTTCCATGCCGTTTTCATCAAACCCAACGCCGTCAGTCCCCACGCTGGGAGGGGACTCGCCCCGATTTCCCATGAGTGAACGAAGCAAGGATTGTTTGTTGGCCTCTGGATCCTCCTCGAGAATCGCCAGTTCCTGCTCCTCGTCGGAGGCTCGATCGTAGGCTCGACCCGCCTCCGGAACGGCGTCCACCTCGAAGCGACTGGTCAGGGCGCCCTTCGATTTGGCCTCCTGCAACGCTTGGACCACGTCGGGGTAGGTTCCCTTCAACTCGGCAATCGCGCGAATTACCTCGTCCACTCGCATCGACACGACGCGCTTCTGATCCGGCTCGCCGACCGCATAGCGGCTTACCGCAATCTTGTCGGGTCCCTGGCTCGTGACACGGATGCGCGGGCCGGCTTCGAGCAGCACGGGCGGCGTGAATTGCTGATCCGCGTTGAACAGAACGACCTCGGGTCGCCGGCTGCGCGTCACGTGGATCATCGGCGGACCCGACGACGCGAGCACGTGATAGCTGAAATCGTCTCCAAGCTTCTCGCCCATCACGCGATGATCGTTCGGATTCATGGTCCACAACGCTCGAAACGCTCCATAACGCGTTTCGGCGCTGGGCGAGTCGAGCAGCGAACCGAGCTGTTCGTAGGCGATCGGGTCGTCCATGGCCGCCAACGCCGAAAGCGCGAACACGCGGAACGCCGGCTCGTTGCGGGCCGCCTCGCCGAGCACCTTCGCCGCCTCGCTCTGATCGAGATAGGCCAGCGCCTCGGCCGATCGGAAACGCACTTCGGCGTCCTCCGACTCCAAGCCCTTTTTCAACAAATCGACGCTACGCCGGCCGATCGCCTCGAGCTGCAACGCGGTTTGCGCGCTGGTAATCGGATCGAGCAACTGCTTCTCGAGAAGCGACATGCGTTCGAGGTGCTTCGACGGCGACTCCTGCAACGCCAGCGAG
>DOEZ01000103.1 GCA_003532715.1 Planctomycetaceae bacterium | reverse complement strand
AAAGGGGAAAGGGGGGAAATGGGAAAAAGGAAGAGTGTTGGCATCGTGGATTTCGTGGCGTTTCGGCGTGAGGCCGGCGCGGGCCAAGCCTCGTCGGTTGATTGACTCGGTTTGCCGATTGGGTGATGATGTCGAGGCGAGCGATGAACGGTGAATTATCGCTGACGTCTTGTCCACGTTCGCGTCAGTTTATTACACGAGGAGGCAGTCTTTATGCGATCTTGCACATGGCTTGTGGTCTTGTTGATTACGGTGTTGACCGGCTGCGACGCGGAAGTGTCGATGGAGCCGGTCGTGGCTTCGGATGGTTCGGCGCGGGCGTGTGAGGTGGTCTCGACAAATGACGGATTCAACGGTGAGGTCGAGCCCGCCAAGAATCAAGAACCAACGCAGCTTGAATTGGGCGACGGAGTCGTGCTAAAGGAGTCGGTCTTCAGGTCGGCGAAAGGGGACGTCCGAATGCGCATGACTACCATTTCACGCAATGACGAGAGATTGATGGGCATTATTTGGAGTGCGACAACGAAAAACGAAGCGGGACACACTCTGACCAAAGCTTACTGGCGCGACAGCAATCTGATACTCTCGGAAGGCGACGAGGACGGCGACGGCGTGTGCGAACTGATGGTCTTGCACGGTGATGACGGTGGCCCACGGCACGCTTTCGACGTACGGAAGGATGGCGGACTTGCCCCCGTCGGCAAGAAGCGTCTCGACGAACTCAAAAGCGAATACGAATGGATGCTCGATGTCATGACCCCGATTGCCGAGGGTGCAAAACGGGGAGTTGATAAGCAAGAGTCGCGAAAGCTCGTCGAGGAGGCCATCGAAAAGGCGAAAGAACGGGCAGCCGAGGGGAACATACCCAAGCCGGAGTAGTCGTCAATCACCTTTTTCTGGTACGGCGAGGCGGCAGCCAGTAACATGCCGCAGTGAATCGAGTTCTCGACAACCCCATGCATTCTTGGAGCCGCCCCATGAAGCACTCATACGAGACCATCGAACTGGCCTTCGAATTCGTCAGTTCCGCGTCGCAATTCGAGAACGAGGCGATACTTTCGCTCGACACGGGCGAGACCTATTTCGTGTCGGGCATGTTCGATTCGGATGAACTGCCCGACGACATTGAAACCTCGGACCGATATGTCCGTTTGCCGCACAAGAACGATCTCGATCTGGGGAAGGCTTTGGTCCGCCGCTTCGTGGCCAGACACATGCCCGACGCCTTCGACGAGGTCGAGAGCTTTTTTCGCCGCCGCGGCGCGTACGCCCGATTCAAGGATCTGCTTGACCACCGCGGCATGCTCGATGAGTGGCATGCCTACGAGAATGCCCAAACCAAAGCCTCGCTTCGACAGTGGTGCGCCGACAACAACATTGAGTTGGCCGATTGAGGTTTTTTGGAGGATTTGTCGAACCACCAAGACGTAGGTCGTGAAGGCTAAACCAGCACCATAGAGAAGTCGAAACGGCGACGCGACTAGTTTTCACACGATTTAAGCTGTTTGCCACAACGCGAGGGCCTGTCGCGATGGCGTATAGAACCCAGCAGTGATTCGATCATGTTTACAGCAAGGCTAAGATCACGTCTGACGCTGGTTTGCGGCGTCCTTGTCGTCGGTTTTTGTGCTATAACATTTCTCTCCCCAGTCCTTAGAAAGACCACAGGGTCTCCACGCCCGCTTAGCTGTCGCCTCAAGCTTCAACAGATCGGATTAGCGATACAGGCCTACCATGATACATACGGGGCATTCCCGCCTGCAGCAACGAGGGATGCCGAAGGCCGCCTTATGCATAGTTGGCGGTCTCTCATTTTGCCCTTCATACCGGAGAGTAGCCTTCATAAACACTATGACAACTCCCAACCTTGGAACAGTCCACATAACATCCTATTGGCAGAGCAGGTGCCATGGTTTTATCGATGTCCAAATGTTGGCCACGGCAAGAGTGGTTATACACCGTTTCTCGCCGTCACAGGGACAGATGCAGCGTGGTCGGACAATGAGTCGCGGTCAAGCAACGATTTTGTTGATGGGCAGGCAGACACAATTCTCGTTCTTTCGGTACCTGACGCTGCCGTGCTCTGGACGGAACCCAGAGATATTGCCTATCCCCTTGGTCAAGAAGTGATCGGCAACACCAGGCATAGCGTGGTTAACGCTCTTTTTGCAGACGGCTCTGTGCATGGTTTGGATATCGGATCACTGCTTGATGGACGTATGAATGCTGCGTTCACGCGTTCAAGCGGAGACCAGGTGGATCGTAACTTGCTGAAGAAGCCATCTGAGCACCTCGATTCCGGGACAGATATACCATGGTAACCGTTCAGGGAGTTCTGATTCTATAAGTGTCCTTTCGGCACGCGTGCAATTTCTGATTCGGCGATCGGGGAGCGTCGCGGCGATCAGAGCCGATCGAGTTGGCCGTCGCCGTAGCGTTGGGCCGCTTCCAGGCGGTCGCACAGGTCCAGTAGCTTGTCTTGGGTCGATAACGTCCGGAATCATGCGGGAATCGAATCCCGGATCGAATCCTGATTCTTTTCGGCGACAATGGACCGAGGCAGATATTCGATCAGACGAGGGACGGAAAGCTGGTTCCCGTCGACGAGAAATGCCTGAATGAGATGAAGGAGGCTTTTCAGTTCATATCGGAGACGTTTTCGCCAGTTATCGAAGGCGCGAAGAAAGGAGCTGACAAGCACGAGATGCGGAGCCTGGTCGAAGAGGCCATCGAAAAGGCGCAAGAACGGGCAGCCGAGGGAAAGACACCCAAGGCAGAATAACCGTGTTGAGTCGGCCGGCTGAGGTTTCGTCGGAATCTACCAGAACACCAAAAAGAAAGCGGCGACCGGGATAGGTCGCCGCTTTCGAAGATAACTTGAGATGCGTTTGGCGTTTAGTACCGGCGTTCGCGGTCGCCACGGCCACCGCCGCCGCCGCCGTAGCCGC
>DOEZ01000006.1 GCA_003532715.1 Planctomycetaceae bacterium | reverse complement strand
CTTTCGTTCCTCATCCTTTCGGTCTTTTGGAAAGTCTCGGATTCGCCGTGAGGGCTTTCGAGGGGGCGACGGGCGCGCGAGATCGTTGCGGCTCGAACGGCTCGAGGACCGCGCCCTGTTGGCGGCCGCGCCGATCGATCTGACGGCCGTTCCGAATCCGTTCGGCCTCTCCCCGGCTGCCGACTTCACGGTCGATCAGAATCCTCAACTCGATCCTCCGATCGTTCACAGCCCGGTGTCGGTAGCCACGGCCGACATTAACAGCAGCAACATTCTCGATTTGGTGACCGCGAATTATCAAACGAACACCGTATCGATCATGCTGGGCAAAGGCGACGGCACGTTCGGCCCGGCGACCGAGTATGCCGTCGGCAACTCGCCCGTTCAGGTGCTGCTCGCCGACTTGGACGCCAACGGGCGGTTCGAGGTCGTCACGGCCAATCGGGGCGACGACACGGTGACGATTCTCTGGAACTACCACGAGGGCAAGTTCGCCTCGCAGACAACCTTGGCCGTGGGTGACTCGCCCGAAAGCGTCGCCGTTGCGGACGTGAATCCCAGTGCCGACCCGGCGAAGCTCATCGACAATCGCCTCGACCTGGTGGTGGCGAACACCGGCGGGACGACGATGTCGGTTCTGCTTCAGAATACGAATCACACGTTTGCCGCCCCGGTGGACTACAACGTTGGCACATCGCCGTCGATGGTCGTGATGGCCGACGTCAACGGCGACGGGATACCCGACGCCTTCACCACGAATCGGGGCGACGACACGGTCTCGGTCTTGTTGAACAACGGTCACGGCATGTTCGTCTCGCCGGTGGTCTACGACGTCGGACGCGAGTCGGAATCGCTGGTCCTCGGCGATCTGACCGGCGACGGTCGGCTCGACATGGCGGTCGCCAATCGGTCCAGCTCGACGGTCTCGGTGCTGCTGGGTCTCGGCGGCGGTCAGTTTACGCCTCAGGTCGCCTATGCGACGGGCGGATGGCCCGCCTCGATCGCGATGGGCGATATGACCCACGACGGAATCCTCGACCTAGTCACGGCCAACGAGGCGGGCAACTCGGTTTCGGTGCTCCGCGGCAACGGCGACGGAACATTTGGCCCCCAGGTGGCCTATCGCGTCGGAACCTACGCCGCGTGGGTCACGCTGGCCGACTTCAACCGCGACGGGTGGCTCGACGTCGCCACCGCCAACCGGTTCGACGACACGGTGTCGATCGTGCTGGGCAATCAGCGATTCGCCACACCGACGAACTACACGACAAACGTCCGGCCCTACGACGTGGCGTTGGGTGACGTGGACAACGACGGCTTGCTCGACATGGTCACGGCCGGCTACGCCGCCAACTCGGTCGCCGTGTTGCTCGGCGCGGGCGACGGTTCGTTCGGCGCCCCGACCGCGTTCGCCACCGGCGCCGGCACGAACAAGGTGCGGCTGGCCGACCTCGACGGCGACGGAAACCTCGACATCGCCACAACGAATCTCGAAGCCGACACGGTGTCGATTCTCTTGGGCGACGGGACTGGCGCGTTCACGGCCGTCGCGCCCTTCGCGGCGATCGGCGATTTTCCGACCGACCTGGCGTTGGGCGATCTCGACGGCGACGGCCTGCTCGACCTCATCGTCGTCAACCAGCGCGACAACAACGTGACCGTGGCCCTGGGCAACGGGGACGGCACATTTACCTTCCTGGCCAACTACGTGACCGGCGCGATGCCGACGTCGGTCTCACTGGGCGATTTCGACGGCGATGGCGTTCTCGACATGGTCACCGACAGCCAATTGACCGACAGCATCGCCGTGCGTCTGGGCAACGGCGACGGAACGTTCGGCTCGCTCGTTTCGCACGCGGTGGGCGCGGCGGCGTTCGACACGGCCGTGGGCGACGTCGACGGCGACGGGAACCTCGACATCGTCACCGCCAACAATCCTAACCGCAGCGTCTCCGTCCTGCTGGGCAACGGCGACGCGACCTTCCAGACCTATCGGCGAACGTTCACCGTCTACCAGCCGGTCGAGATCGAACTGGCCGACTTCGACGGCGACGGAGATCTGGACGTTTTCGCCCTAAACACGAGCAACAACCGCATTAGCCTTCTGCTCAACGACGGCGCGGGCGGCTTCTTCGGCGACACGTTCGGCCTCACCGGCAGCCACGCCCTCGGAATGGACGTGGGCGATCTGAACGGCGACGGCCTGCTCGATGTCGTGACGGCCAATCGCAACGACAACAACGCATCGTCGATCCTGGCCAACGGCTACCTCGACACAATCGAACGATACCGTCTCGAACATCTGCGACTCGACGCCGACACGCATTGGTACGCGATCAACACGGCCGTCACGGGCTATCTGACACTCGAAGCCGTCTACACCGGCGCCGCGACCGATCTGTCGATTACCCTGTATAACGAAACCGGCAGCGGCGCGCCCCTGGCCACCTCGACCGCCGTGTCGCTCGGCGGCGGAGTGTGGGCGCACCAGATCGTCTACGTGACCAACGCCGGCGTCACCTACACGATTGCCGTCGAGGGAACCAACGCCGACGTGACCCTGAACATGGGCAACGGCACCGGAGCGGCGTTCTTCGGCACCGGCGGGGACGATACGTTCGACTTCGTCGCCGGGGCGTTGGTTCACACGATCACGTTCAACGGCGGCGTGTTCCTCTACGACCCCAATGTCGTCTCCGATTTCCAGTTTTTCGGCTTCGGAGGACACGACACGGTCACCGTCACGGGGCTCAACACGGCCGAGACGGCCGACGTCTATCCAACGCGCGGCATCGTCGTGGGCGACAACTTCACGGTCGCTTGGATCGATGTCGAGGAGGCCCAGGTCGACGGCAACGGCGGCGACGACGTCGGAACATTCTACGACTCGGCGGGC
>DOEZ01000220.1 GCA_003532715.1 Planctomycetaceae bacterium | reverse complement strand
TGAGCGCGACCAGGTCGGGGCGGACCGTCTCGAGAACGCGTTCGGCCCGCTGGAGATCCACGAGAGCTTCGGTGACGTGATCCTCGATGCCCGGATGGTGTACATCCACGGTTGCGCTGATTTGCCGGCGGAGAAGGCCATCGTAGAGGATCACCGGGGGCAGGTCGTGAGGCAGATCCCAAGACAGGATGTCGTCGGGCCGCTGCGTTCCCGCCAGCAAACGGCGCGCCTGACGGCGCGCCGCCCGTTCGTCGGCCGGCATGTCGCAGAAGCTCACCGCGTCGGCAAAGCCGAGCCGCCCCACCGTTCTCCGCGTCTCGGCGCCCGCGTGGCGGCCATGCAGCGAGATTTCCCGCCCGTGCGCCAGGCCAAGCGCCGCCCGGAACAGCGCGTAGCGGACCCAGTGGTTCGGATTGTCCCACATGGCGTCAACCAGCACGGTGCCCTCGAACCGTCGGGCGCTATCGCGGCCCAGCCGGTCCAAAAGGGCATCAACCTGCTCGCGCCGCTTCTCCGTCTGGGCGCACTCTCGCCGGCAGGCCGGTGACAGCGACGCCCGAAGGCCGAGGCCGGCGTTGTAGGCTCGGCGGGCGATCTGGCCGATGCGGTAACCGAGGCCGCCGCCGAGCGAGAACATCATCGAACTAGATCCCACGTCAGAGGCGTCCCACGCGCAATCGCCCGCGCCGCCTGGCGTCCCAACACTTCGGGCAGATGTTTCGGCGGCAGCCCCTTGCCCGGACGGATGGAACGGACGTTGGACTCGTTGAACGCGGCGCCATCCGCCATATCCACCACAACGTAAAGCGAACGTCGGAAGATGGCGCTGGCCTGCTCGCCGGGGGTTCGCTCGTAAGTCACGCGGCCAAGGGCCTGCCATGCCGTTCGGCAGTCCCCGACAAGTCGGGCCAGTTCATCTGGTTCCAGCGAAAAAGCCGCGTCCGGGCCCCCGTCGGCGCGGCTGAGCGTGACGTGCTTTTCGACGATGGCGGCGCCGAGGGCAACCGCCGCGACCGAAGTCGCGGTGGTCAGCGTGTGATCGGACAGCCCGGCGACGACGCCGAACCGGGACGCCAAATCCTGCAGCGTCCGCAGGTTGCTCTCCTCCGGCCGGGCCGGATAGGCGGAAACGCAGTGCAGCAACGCCAGGTCCCGGCAGCCTCCACGCCGCGCTGCCTCGACCGCGTCACGGATCTCGGCCTCGTCGGCCATGCCGGTCGAGATGATCACCGGCTTTCCCGTCGCGGCGACGCGCTCGATGAGCGGAATGTCAGCGTTCTCGAAGGACGCGACCTTGTAGGCGGGCGCGTCAAGGCCCTCGAGGAACGCAACGGCGCTGGCGTCGAACGGCGAGCTGAACACCGTCACTCCAAGTTCGCGGCCCTTGGCGAACAGCGCCGGATGCCACTCCCACGGGGTGTGGGCCATTTCGTAAAGGGAATGGAGGGTATGGCCGTCCCACAACCCGCCCCGGACCCGAAAGTCTTCGCCATCGTGGTCGATGGTCAGCGTGTCGGCCGTGTAGGTCTGCAGCTTCACGGCATCGACGCCGGCCGCCTTGCAGGCCTCCAGGATCCGCAACGCGCGGCCGAGGTCGCCATTGTGGTTGCCGGACATCTCGGCGATCACATAGGGCGGATACTCGGCGCCGACATGTCGACCGACCAAATTCATTACACGGCAGGCGATCAAAGCATTTATCCTCGACGCACGTAAACTGTAAATTCGTAGGGTAGTGTTCCGGGTTTCAGGCGATAGTCATGACGAAGACTCACAAGTGGGCTAATATTCTTCTTACAAAACTCGAATACCTTGCATGGATCAACATAGAATAGGTGATCATCGAAATAATCAACATAATAAGAAAGGGCATTAAACGCTATAGCCTTGCGGGTCGCAGAAAAAAGTATAGAAATGGCCTCCTTCATAAATTCCCAATTATCATTTATTTTATTATTAAACACCCCGCTGATCAAAACATAGTCAAACTCTCCACCAGCGCCTTTACTAAATATATCTCTCCTATCGAACGTGGCGTCCGGAAACTTCAACCGCGCGGCCTGCAAATGCGGCTCGGATACGTCATACCCCGTGTATTGGCCTTGAAAATTCAACTGTGTTCGCAGTACATGCAACAAGTGACCCGAGCCACAACCCCAATCGAGAATTGCAGCCTCGGAGATGTCACCCACCTCGCAAAGGCGAAGCATCCTAGATTCTTGAGTCGTTCTGTCTCGCTGTTGGACGGCCGCTGGGGTATCGTTGTGTTCCATAAAGAGACGTGAGTAATGTTCTTCGAGCCGACTTACGTCAGCTGAAAAACGGCTACGATTTTTTCCGACCGTCGGCATTTGATATCTCCTCCATCCGGCGAGCCGCCCGAAAGGCACCCATTCCATCGCAGTAGTCAGCAGCCATAACCGCCAGAGCTGCCAATTTATCAGGTCTCGTCGAAAAATCGGCAACCCGTATGGCCAACTGCTCGACCTCATCGCCACCGTCAATTAGAGGCGCGACACCTTTCTCGTTCATCCATTCGGCCATCGCGCGTTGATGGGGGCTTGTCAATAAATGTAGAGTTGGAACTCCCAGCACGCAGCGTTCTAGAGTGCTCACACCCGGCGTTCCTATTGCGAGATCGGCCTGCTCCAATAGTGGGCCAGGGTCCGTTAATCCCACATGCATTTGGACGGTACCAAACGATCCTGCCGCCCAACGCTGTTCTGCCCCCTCATCCTTTGTCGCAGCCAGAAGTACGTCAATCGACACTATATTCCCACTCTTAGTAATCCCGGACACGGCAAGGTCAATCCACTTGTCTGCGTCCGACATGCCAAACGTCACAAGGACGCGGCGTAACTGCCCCTGGGACCGCCGAATCATGCTTATTTTACGACGCGCAGCGAGCGACGGGCGGACTAAGGAATATGCTCGCCCAGC
>DOEZ01000045.1 GCA_003532715.1 Planctomycetaceae bacterium | reverse complement strand
GAGCGGCGGGGCCATTTCCGGATAGTATTCGGAGTACGTTCTGGCCAGAAAGATGCACGTTCGCGTTACGCTGAGCGTGTGCTCCAGCAACCCGCCGACGTAGGCGTGATGGAGATGCCGTGCCCCGGGCATGGTCAGGAGCTGCTCGCGGTGTTCGTTCAGAATCGACTCGACCAGCCCGCGCAGCGAATCGGCGGCGATGTGCTTCTTGACCAACGCGAGCAGTTCGTCGAACATTGCGCGGGGGTCGAAACGCGACTGGGGCAGACACATGCCGGGATCGAACCCATCGGCCGCGTCGGCCTCGGTCGCCTCGCGAATTTTGCGGATATCCAACTGAGGGCCGAAAGTGGTCTCGCGATAGACGGCGCGAAGCTTGTAGAACGCGCCGGGCGTCCACGCATCGCGGCACTCCGCGCCCCACGGCGAATCGCCCCAGACGGGAAACGTGACCTCGCGCCGCGCGTCGCGGAAACCGACCTTGAAATAGGGTTTTCCCTCGCGGGTGGACAATACCTGCTTCGAGGTCAACAGGGCGAACAGATCGGCCTCCTGGCCGTCGACCATTTCGGATAGCGGGACGATGGGAATGGAACGCGGCGGCATGGCCCGGGCCCCCTTGTGGTTGGCTGTCTGGGTAAAGAGATTCAACCTGCGTCCCCCCATTTTAGTAGATTGCCGGTTCGTTGGGGAGTAGCCGGCCGAAAGGCCTGAAGAGTCGGTTCGATGAAGCCCGAAACGAAGGATATGGCCGCATTTCGTCCCAAACCGTCCCGACCGCGCCCTCCCAGCCCGGCTGATGCCGTGCGTCGCTGGCTCGATGCGTTCGTGGCCTACTCGTCGGCCGAGTGCCACCTGGCCGACAACACGGTGGCGGCCTATCGTCGCGACTTGGTGCGGTTTTTGGCCTGGCTCGACGGACGAGCCATCCCGAAGCTGACGATCCAGGATCTGGCCGAGTATCCGGTCTGGCTCAACCAGCACAAGCTGGCTCCGGCGAGCGTCGCCCGGGCGTTGGTCTCGCTGAAGGTTTTCTTTCGCTACCTGCAACTCGAGGGCGTGCTCGAAGACAATCTGGCCGAGTTGCTCGGCAGCCAGAAGTTATGGGAACGGGTGCCCAAGGTGCTTAGCCCCGAGCAGATCGACCAGCTTCTCGACAGCCCGACTCGCCGCGATGCGTGCTGGCGGCGCGATCGGGCGTTGCTCGAGTTGCTCTACGCGACCGGGTGCCGCGCGTCGGAGGCGTCGGACCTGAAGGTTGCCGATCTGCAACTGGCCGAGGGCTATTGCCTCTGTCGCGGCAAGGGCGACAAGCAACGGATTGTCATGCTCGGCCCGAAGGCGATTCGGGCAGTCGAAGAATACTTCGAGCACGAGCGTCCACGTTTGGCGGCCCAGTCAAAGAGCGGGCCGCCATGGGTGTTGCTGTCGTATCGCGGACGTCGGATGCGACGCGAGCGGATATGGGAGTTGATGAAACGCTACGCCGAGCGGATCGGCGTTCCGAAAGAGGTCAGCCCGCACACGCTGCGGCATAGTTTCGCGACGCACATGCTGGCGGGTGGGGCCGACCTGCGTCAGGTTCAAGAGATGCTCGGGCACGCGAGCATTGCGACGACGCAGATCTACACCCACGTCGATATGTCGCGATTAAAGGCCGTTCACAAGGCGTTTCACCCCCGGGCTTGACCGCTACGTCTCCGGATACGGATTGAGCGGCAAGGAATCGGCCGGGACCATTTGGTCCTTTTCCTTGTCCCAGGCCATCATGCGGCCCGTCCTCCAGGACTCCAGGGCCATGCACACGGGAGCTACGCCGGCCAGCCCCAGTTCGGCCGGGCAGTGGAGCTGCTCGCCCGTACGCAGGTGCGCGTGCAGATTCTCGTGGTGAAGCACGATATCCTCGGCGCCGGTTCGTTTGTGCTCGGCCAGCACCTTTCCGTCCTTATCCTTCGCCACCCAGCCTTTGCCCGTGAAGCACATCGTGCCTCGATAACCGCGAATCAGATGATCGATGCCCTGACGGTTACTCATTGTGCCGAGCACGTAGACGGTCATTCCACGGGGATACTCGCAAATCATCTCGAAGTTGTCGGGCACTTCCCGGCCGTCGGGCCATTGCCAGATGCCGCCCATGCCCACGACGCGCCGCGGATGGCCCAACCCGCAGGCCTTGATGATCCGCGTAATGCGATGAACGAACAACCCGGTGCTAATCCCGCCGGAGTAGTCCCAGAAGTTCTGCCATTCGAAATAGCGATGGGCATCCCAGGGGACTTTGGGCGTTTGTCCCAACCAGGCGTTCCAGTCGAGGTCGGCCGGTTTCTGGGCGTGGCTTGCCACCAAGTCGGGACGGCGCCACGGTCCTTGCGGACCATAGCGTCGCACATAGTCGATTTGGGCTTGCACGACGCGTCCCAGCACGCCGTTGCGAATCGCCTGGGCCGCTGATTCGTACGTGTCGTCCGACATTCCTTGCACGCCGACCTGCACGGCCAGCCCCGTCGCTTTCTGCTTTCTGACGACCGCTTGCGCCTCGGGAAGCGTGCGAGTCATCGGTTTCTCGCAGTAGACCGCCTTGCCGGCTTCGAGCGCGTCAAGCGTCATCGGTCCGTGCTGGTGCTCGGGTGTCGCAATCGTCACATAGTCGACGTTCTTCGCGTCGAGGATTCGACGATAGTCGCTCGATGCAGCCGATTCGGGCAAGTCGAGCTTTGTCGCGCCCCGCGCGGCGCGCGAAGCCCAGCAATCGGCAATCGCAACGGGCTCGAAGTCGCCCTTCTTGCGAAGGTGATTGAATGCGTTGATGTGGCTTTGAGCAATGCCACCCGCCCCGATCAGAGCGGCGCGGATCCGCTCGTTAGCCCCCGCGACCTTGGCGTAGCTCTTGGCCGAAATGCCCATGGCAAGAGCCGCGGCGGTGGCCGTCGCGCCGGTGGTTCGGAGAAAGTTACGGCGTGAAAGGTGGGTTGAATGATCCATGACGCGATTCCTCGTGTGGGCCGGTTTTCGTGGTGCGGCTCGCCGCCCGACGCTCGGGGTTTGGTTTTAGTGGTTAAACGATCGCTACGTCGCCGGATACGGATTGAACGGCACGGAGTCGGCCGGGACCATCTGTTCCTTCGTTTCGTCCCAGGCCATCATCCGGCCGGTTCGCCACGACTCGTTGGCCATGCACACGGCCGCCACGCCGGCCAAGCCCAACTCGGCCGGGCAGTTGAGCGGTTCGCCGTGGCGAAGGTGGTTGTGCAGGTTCGTGTGATGCAACCGGAGATCCTCGCCACCCGACTTCTTGTGTTCCGCCAGCACTTTTCCATTATGATCCTTGGCAACCCAACCCGTGGCGGTGAAGTAGAGCGTTCCGCGATAACCGCGAATCAGGTGGTCG
>DOEZ01000510.1 GCA_003532715.1 Planctomycetaceae bacterium | reverse complement strand
GACACGAGCGGCGTGCTTTCTCAAGAATTCCCAGGTTGACGCGGGCCAGGGGTCGGGTTCGATCGGCGGCAGACCGGCGGACTGGCGACTCCGGGCGATTTCGGCGGCGGCTCGACAGGCCGATTCGATCAACGCGGCACGCTCACCGACGGTGAGCAAGCGGACCCGCGCCAGGTCCACCTCGGCGGCCGCCGCTTGCGCGTCGATCTGGCCTTGCATGATCGTGGCGGGGTCATTGGTCATCGGCCGGCTCCAGGCTTTCTTGGACGATTCCATTGTAGCATTTTCGCGCGCCCCGGGCCAGTGTGGCCCAAACGGGTGGTGTGTTTGCTGATTTTTTTCACCACGAAGAGCACGAAGATACGCGCCGAGACGCCGCGTCGACGACTCCCCACACCGAGCCTACTCCTCCTCGCGCCGGCAAACGCTATGCCGGTTCCAGCGAGCGTTGTCCTGATCCGGGAAATCGGTTCGCACGTGGCAGCCGCGAGTTTCCTCGCGAGCCAGCGCCGAATGGACCATGAGCCGCGCAGCGCAGAGCATGTTTTGCAGTTCCCAGCCGGTCGGGTCCGAGAATTGCCTCGCCAGCACATAGCGGCACCAGTGGTCGAGATTCTCGGTCGCCTCGGTCAGGCGGTGNNGTCGATCAGGTCGAGCGGCTCGCTGCCCGGTTCGACCGGTCCGTTTTCGAGCGGAACCGGGCAGAAGTCGTCGGCCTGTTCGGCGGCCACGGCCGAGACGCCCGCCCCGGCATGGGCTCCGAAGACCAACGCTTCGAGCAAACTGTTCGACGCCAAGCGGTTGGCCCCGTGCAACCCGGTCGAAGCCGCCTCGCCCACCGACCAGAGGCCGGGCAGCGTCGTGCGCCCTTCGATATCGACCGTGATGCCGCCGACCATGTAATGGGCCCCGGGGCGAACCGGGATCCGGTCGGTCGTCACGTCGAGATCGAAATCGCGGCACAGCGCCACGATCGCCGGAAAACGCTCCCGGACGTATTTCGGATCCAGATGGCTCAGGTCGAGATAGACGTTCGGGTGCTTGGTCTTCTCCATTTGCGTGACAATCGCCCGGCTGACCACGTCGCGGGGGGCCAATTCGCCGCGCGGGTCGTAGTCGGCCATGAACCGATACCCGTTGCGGTCGACCAGGTGCGCGCCTTCGCCGCGGATCGCCTCGGTGATCAGGTGGCGGCTGCTGCCGGCGATGTACAAGACCGTGGGGTGGAACTGCATGAACTCCATGTCGCGCAGCTCGGCCCCCGCGCGGTAGGCCATGGCCAGACCGTCGCCGGTGGCGATGTCGGGATTGGTCGTCTCGCGCCAGATCTGGCCGGCGCCGCCGGTCGAAATAACCGTTTGTTTGGCCCAGACCAGCGTCTTACCGTGCCGCGGATTCCAGACCAACGCGCCGCGACACGTTCCCTCGTGCGTCAGAAGGTCGAGCGTGAACGTGTCTTCCCAGGTCTTGATGTGCGGGGTTTGGAGGACGCGATGGCCGACGGCGCGCATGATCTCACGCCCCGTCGCGTCGCCCAGCGCGTGGGCGATGCGGTTTCGGCCGTGGCCTCCCTCGCGGGTGAGCGAAAGCCGCAACCCCGCGCGGTCGAAAGTCGTACCCCATGTGATCAACTCGCCGATCCGTTCCGACGACTCGCGGACGACCAGCTCGACCACCTCTTGCTCGCAAAGGCTCCCGCCGGCGGTCAAGGTGTCGTCGACGTGATCCTCATGGCGGTCGTCGGGCGACAGGATGCCCGCGATTCCCCCTTGGGCCAGCGTGCTTCCCGAAATGGTCAACTTGTCCTTCGTCACGACCAGGACCGACAAGTCGGGCCGAACCGACAGGGCCGTTCGCAATCCGCCTAGGCCCCCGCCGATGATCAACACGTCGGCAAAGAAATGGGGCACCTGCTTGGGGTGGAAAGGGACCAAATAGCGTGGAGTTCGGTCGCGTGAGGGCATGGAATTCGGCGTCCGGCTCGGGGAATGGGGTCAACCCTCCCCATTGTATGACACGGCGGGCAGCCATGGTATAGGGGGCGCGGTCGCCGAGGGTGACCACCTGGGGCGAAGAACTTGTAGGATGGGGCGATCCAAACCGTGGTTCCGGTAAAGCTTTGGCCGCTCGGTTGACGCTGTTCACGGCAACAGCGTGCGAATCGACGACAGTTGGTTTGGATCGCCCCATCGAGGGCCCGCGCGACCTCGCCCCACCCTCTTGCGAAGGCATCTCGGCCTATCGGTCATACCAGGAGACGAGCACCTCCAACTGGTCGAGATGTTCCAGGCCGCTCACCCGCTGGCGGTGGCGTCGGCCGCAAAGCGTCGCGAAACCTTGTGCCCGATCGACGGCGACAATCGCGTCGACCGCGTCGTCGACGGTCGGCTCGCGTCCGGTGCTTGTCAGGCGGACAAGCCACAGGACGATTGCGTGAGAAAGGGCCAAAGCTCGAAAACTGTCGGTAATCGGCCAGCGGGAGCGGCCGAGCATCATGAACTGGCGAGACAGCACGGCGGCCTCGAAGTACTCGGCGATCGGTCGCATGATTTCCTCGTCGAGCCGTCCCAGGCGTCGATCGCACGAGTCGAACGTGGCGCGAGGGAAATCAGCGTGAAGAAACGGCAGCTCCCCCCTGCCCCGCGCGAACCGGAAGCCTGCTCGAAACAACCGCCACCTTTCAGCCAAAGAGGGCCGAATGACATAGCGAGGATGCAGCCGCAAGTGTTC
>DOEZ01000668.1 GCA_003532715.1 Planctomycetaceae bacterium | reverse complement strand
CCCGACCCGTTGGGGCCGATGTAGCCGAACAGATCGCCCTTCTCGAGGTCGAGGTTCAGGTTGTCGATGGCGTGCAGCGAGCCGTACGCCTTGGTGAGGTCTTGGGTTTTGATCATGATTCCATCGGCGGTCGAGGCCTGGGAAGACGGTTTGGTTTGTGGGCGCCCGACCGAGTCGGGCGGCGGCCAATGGCCGTGGTCAATCGCCGCTGGCGTGCGGCTGCTTCACGGGGAAGACAAATCGGTAGACGGTCAAACGCCGGTTGCCGTCGCGTTCGAGCGGTCGGCCGTCGCGGCACAACTGGGCCGCCGGGGGCTCCTCGTCGCCGGCCATGCCGATGAGCATCGCGCGGTCCGTTCCGAGCAATCGGCTCAAATCGACAAACGGCTGATACTCGTTCGACAGGTGCGCGTAGCGTCGGCCGCCCGCCAGATCGAAAAACATCATCACGCGAAGAATATGCGCCGGATCGAGGCTCGTCACATCGTAGGGCGTCGCGCGAAACTCCATCTTGTCGCCTTCGCCCATGACCATACGATGGCCGGTCAGCAGCGTCCGTAGCTCGGCCGGGGCGATGCGGTCGGTTCGACCGGCGACGTAAGCCGACCCGGCTACTCGGACCGACTCGCCCGGTCCCAACTTGCCAAGATCGTAAACCCACCGATCATAGACCAGCAGGCAGTTCTCCATCGCGAAATCGAACGGATTGGCCAACCGGCCGGCGGGCAAGTCATCGCGGCGCGTCAGTTCCATTGCCGGAACCCCGTCCCACGTCGCGCTCCAGCGGCCCGTCAGGCTCCGCGTCGACCAGGTTTGCATCGGCAAACCCTCCATCCGGTCGAGCTCGGTCGAGAACCGATAGTCGTATCGCCACGGGCTGGAATTCGCCGTTTTGGGGTCCATGCCGCCCAGGCCGCTGCCCGGCAGACCCAACCAGGCCAAATTCACCCGCATGTCGATGGTCGTCCCCCTCGGCAATCGCGGCCGAAGCGTGAGGTCGTACGTATCGACCCGCGGGCTGTAGAGGTTGCTCCAATGCGTGCCTCGCACGAAGCCGGTTCGCATGTCGACGTCGATCAGATCGGCCTGGTTCACGCGGACTTCGGTTCCCTTGACCCGATAGGCGGCCCAGTACGCCCCGCCGGCGAAAACCGCGACCAACAACGGAAAGGTGAACCAGGTCCAACCCAGCCGCCGACAGCGGTTCAACAGCCAATAATCGACTGGTCCGATCAAGACGAGGTAGACCACCAGGACCGCGACCACCGCGCCGAACGGCACCACCCAAACACCGTCGAACCGATCGATCGCGCTGCGCAGTTGACCGCTGATGTCGGAAAACCCGAAGTGGGTTATCATCGTTCGCTCGGTCGAAATCTGCTCGAACTGCTTGGGCCAGTCGAGCAGACGCGCGACCATCGCACCCCGGTCGTTCCATTGGTCCAACGGCGGCCGGTCCAGATCGACTCCGAGAAACGTCACGTCGCCAAACCCCCGCGACGTCCGCACGACCAGCGGCAGGTCGGCCTCGCGCGCTTCGACGCGGCCGTCGATCGGGTCGAGTCGGGTAGCCGAAATGCCCCGGCGTCGGGACGTATCGGAAAGGAGTACCGGACGCGCGCCGCCGGCATAGTCTTCCAAGCCGCCGAACCGCGTCAACCGCGCGGTCGATTTCCATCCGCCCGGAACGAACGTCGCCCAGGGGCCGGCCGGGTCGGCCACCTGCTGGCCGCGCTCGCCGGCCATCAACACCAACCGTCCCCCCAATCGCACCCAATGGTCCAACGCCGCCGCCCGCGCGTCGTTAGCCACAAGCGGCCCGTCGGATACCTTCGGATCGCTCGTGGCGATGATCACCGCGTCGACCCCTTCGTAGCCGTACCACCGCGCGGGCAATCGCAGGGAGTCGTCGAGCCGCGCGACCGCCGGTTGACGGGTCGGCTCGGGATCGACCAATCGCGCCGCTTCGGCCGCGCCGAACTCGCCGCCGGCAAGACACACGACCAGTCGCCGATTGCTCGAAAGGGCAGAGGGATAGTTCCCCTCGCCCTCGCGCGAGCCGGATCGGAAAGTCCTCTCGATCAATCGGCCGTCGTCCGTCTCGAACTGGACGCGGGTTGAGCCGTGGACTCGCCCGAAGCGGACGAAAAGCGTCACTCGCGTCTCGTCGCCCGGCGCGACTCGGCACGGTTGATCCTCCGGCGTATTTACGCGGCTTGGCACGCCGTCGCCGTCGGGCACGATCAGCGAAAGCCGCCCTTTCGCCTCGCGGTCACCCCCGCGAATGGTCACTTCGACCGGCGTCCACAGGCCGGCCTTGTACAGCCCGTCGAAGCCGACGCGAATGGCCGCGATTTCGGGCAGCTTGCTCGGCGCGGCCGGTTCGGCGTCGGCGCGCGCTGCGGCCGACAGGCAACACCATGCGACGAACAAAAGGGCGAACGGCCGCATCATGGCTTCCCCGAATCGGAACATTGGCAAACGAAATGGCCGCAGCCCGGGCAACCGTCGCCGTATTTCTTGCGCACCGCCTCGGTCAGATCGACGCCCACGACGTTGGCGATGGTGGTGAGCCAGGCCAGGATGTCGGCGAACTCGCCCTCGCGGTCCTCGTGCGTCCCATCGCGCAGCGCCCCGGCCAACTCGCCGACTTCCTCGATCAACCACATGAACGTCCCATCGACGCCTCGGGCGACGTCCTTGGGCAGATACATGTCGCGGATCAACTGCTGGAATTCGGCCAGCGTGATGGGCGACGAACCGGTGTCGGCGGACGCGGGCTCGCGCCCGGCGGGGTCTGATTGGCACATCGGCGCGAAGAACTCCTCGAAAAGGCTCAAACGGTTCGCGGAGCGGTCGGTTCCCACCCAACCGTCTGGTAAGACTGACCGACAATACTGTATACTACCCCGTCACGTGCCCGTTTGACAACGTGCCGGGCCGATGCCACACCAAACCAAAACCCACGGGGGCTCCTTGGTGCGTCGCGACGCACCCTACGAAACAGAAAGTGTCGAATCAAACCCCTCCGCAGGGTGCGTCTAGGCGTAGGGTGCGTCTGGACGCACCA
>DOEZ01000022.1 GCA_003532715.1 Planctomycetaceae bacterium | reverse complement strand
GAGGGGATCGATATCGAAGTCGCGTACGACGGCGGCCGACGCCACGTGGTGCGAATGGCGATCGAGCCGGTCGAGGTGCTTCCGCGAAAAGACGTTCCCCGGGGGGGCGTCTGGGTCGTGACCGGCGGCGCGCGAGGCATCACGGCGGCCGTGGCGAAGGAGTTGGGTCGGCGATTCTCGCTGAAGCTGCACTTGCTCGGCAAGAGTCCCGCGCCGACGATCGACCCGACGTGGCGCCAGTTCGACGACGGACAGATGCGCGCGCTCAAGCGGTCGCTCGTCCGCCAGGCCACGAGCGAGGGCAAGTCGCCCGGCGCCTACTGGGAACGGGTGCGCAAGGATCTCGAAATCGACCGCAATCTTCGCGAACTCGCCGACGCCGGCGTTCAGGCGACGTACCACAGTTGCGATTTGTGCGATGTCGATGAATTGGAACACACGCTTCAGCACATTCGCCAGACCGACGGGCCGATTCAAGGGATTATTCACGGCGCGGGGATTCAGGACGACGCCAAACCGATCGGCGAATTGTCCCCCGACGAACTTCAGGAAGAAGTCGACGTGAAGATCGACGCCGCCTGGACGATGATGCGGGCCACGGCGGAGGATCCGGTGGCCTACTACGTCGGATTCGGTTCGATCAGCGGCCGTTTCGGCTCGAACAACGCGGTCGTCTACTCGGCGAGCAGCGACATGCTCTGCAAGCTGATCGGCTGGTGGCGGTCTCAGCACCCGGCGTGTCATGCGGTCGGGTTTCATTGGCATCCCTGGGGCGAGGTGGGCATGATGACCCGTCCCAGCGCCCAGCACACGATCAAGATCATGAAGATGCGCATGATGCCGCCCGCCGAAGGCGCGGAGCATTTGATTAAGGAGTTGCTCGCCGGCTCGCCCGAGAGCGAGATTCTCATCACCGATCGACAATACTGCCNNCGTTGATCGAGCGCGTCTTGGAGGTGCAATCGCTTCGGCGGGCCGTGGCCGAGCTTCGCCTCGACCCGGTCGGCGATCCGTTCCTTCGCGAGCATCGTCTGCGCGACCGTCCTCTCTTGCCGTTGGTTGTCGCTTTGGAGGCGTTTGCCGAGGTCGCTTCGTTGCTGGGCGCGGAGAATCAAACGGTCGTCGGGTTGCGCGACGTGCGAATTCCCGATGCCGTTCGNNCGATGACAAGCCCCAAGACGCCCGGGTGGTCGCCGAAATGACCGGCGACGGAGTCGACTGCCGGCTCGTGGGCGATTTCTTCAACCGCCGAGGCCAATTGGTCCAGAAGGACCGGCTGCATTTCGCGGCAAAGGCCGACCTGTCGGGCGATCGCCCCACGATCGACGCGGCGCTGACCCCGGCACGTGGTCCGTGGACGGACATCACTTACCCGGAACGCGATGCTCTGCTCTATCACGGTCCGCCGTTGCGACTGCTGCGGCGATTGGCGGCCGAGGGCAATGACGCATGGGGTCAAATCGAACTGCCCGGCGAGAATGAGTTGGCCGGCAACCGTGACAAGGCTGGCTGGCTGATTCCTTCCGCGGCCATCGACGCCTGTCTTTACGCCTGCGGTGTCTACACGTGGGTCCTCGCCGCTGGAGGCGTAACGGTACCCGAGAGTCTGTCCGAGATTCGCTTCGGCCGACCCGGCCGACCCCTGGAGCATTGCACCGTGCATGTCCTGTGCCGTGAGATGACGGAGAAGCTGGGACGGTTGGATTTCACTCTCTTCGGCGATGATGGCTCGCCGATCTTCGAAGCCAAGGGATACCGCTGTCACGTACTTCGCGGAGGGACCCCATGAATCTGGACCTCCCGGTCGCCTGGCAATTCGCCACCATGACCGATCTCGCCCGATCGGTCGTGGGTGATGCGGCCCGATGGCTCACCGACGACGAACGCAAGACACAAGCGGCGCTGCGCGCCGCCGATTATCGCCGGCAGTGGACAGCGGGACGCGTGCTTGCGAAACGCCTCATGCTCGAACAAGGCGGCCTGCCGGCCCGCGATGCCCGCGCGATCAATATCACCAGCCGCAGCGCGCACGGCTTCGGTATCCGGCCGCGAGTCACGATCGACGGCGACGTGGTCCCCTGCTCGTTGTCCATTTCTCACACGGACGGCGCCGTATTGGCCGCATTCACGACGTTAAGCGCCATCTCGGTGGGCGTGGACCTGGTGGAAAGACAGCCGTTCGCTCCCGGTTTTTCGCGGAGGTGGTTTACCGGGTCGGAACGTGAACTCGTCGCGGCCGGCGAAGACGACGAGCTGGAAATCGGACGAATTTGGGCGATGAAGGAAGCAATATACAAGGCCGCCTGCCACGACGAGCCGTTCGCGCCGCGCCGGATTCGCCTCGAGCCGATCGCCGAGGGCTACACGTGCGTCTATCGAGGTCTCGATCTGGCTAACCGATGTCGGATTCAGACCTGGCTGTGCGAGAATTACCTTTGCGCGGAGGCCGTAATAAACGGCGAAACCTCGGGATGCGAACCCCGACCGGCCCTGACCGGCGGACCGGTCGGGACACGAAGGCGCGCGGACAAGGATAACGGAATTCGCAACAATGG
>DOEZ01000595.1 GCA_003532715.1 Planctomycetaceae bacterium | reverse complement strand
CCCGATTCTGGCCGACCATGGGCTGTCCACCGTTGACCACCACGTCGAACGTCAGACAAGGCAGCCACCGAATGACGCCCCCGCCGCGGACCTTGCTTGGGTGCTCGTGTTCACAGACGAAATCGTAGCATTGCTCGCCGTTGCACCCGCTCGTATGGACGCCGGTGGCCTCATGGTAGACCGACGTCCGGGCACAATCCTCGCCGTGCTCATCGTCGTACCGGAAGAGATACTTGTTATAGCCGACGCCCAAGCTGCAAGAGAGCGCCAGGGGATCGTGGCCCGAGGTGACCTTGCGTTTCATTAACTCATATTGGCTGTCGCGCGAATGAAGCCGTGCAAAGTCGTCGTAGTCGAGCCCATCGCCGTCCCAATCGTCGGGCTTCTTGGGCGTTGCATCGAACCGCTGCCACCCGTAGCCGGGCCCCAAATAGACCTCGTTCGTATAATGCCCGTGGACGATGTATTTCATGAAATCGTCGCCGTTGAACATGCCGTCGCCGTTGGCGTCGTGGAAGATATCTTCGCTTTCGGGGTTGATTTGCGGGGGGAGTTGCTGGCGCGAGGTGCCGATCCATCGGGCCGGAAAGCCCATGTAGCGCATCACGGCCAAAAACACCCCGCCGGCCGCCATGCAGCCCGACCGGCGATCGTGAATGCCGATGTTGAATCGCGGATCGGTCATAATCATCTTGTAGACGGCCGGGCCGTTGGCGACGTGGAAGTTTGCATAGTCGACCACGTTGCCTCGCGAATCGCCCAGGCCACCGTCGCTGGCCGGCGGAGCCGGATAGTTATAATTATCGCGGATATATTCCGAGACGTTGCGCGCGGCCCAATACGGGTTGGTCAAATCGGCCGCCACGCCGTGTTTTGCAAGTGTATAAGCTTTAACCCGGCTGATGAAGTCTTCAAAAACCCGCTGCTGGTGCGTCCAGTGGAACCGGGGCAAGCTGTCGGGAATGGCCGGATCGCCCTTTTTGAGGTGCCCGAGCCGGAAATCCGTGTTTTTCAAAATGCCCAGGTCGTTGCTCGTCAGGTGGGGATAGACGAAATGGCGGTACTCGCGGGTCCAGAAATCTTCCTCGAGCACCGACTTGAACGGCCCACGATTTTCGGCCGACGCCCGATAGTCGACCACGCTGAGTTTGCTCGCCGACGAAGGATCGTTCAGCGGCGCGTAGGAAACCAGCCGCTCGGAGGCTTCCGCGGCAACGTGTTTTTGCGAATTGGGCGATTCGATTCGCAGCGAGTATTGCTCGATGCCGCCGCCCTGGCTGGGAAGCGTGTCGGTTGGCAACGGGTGGCCGATATTGTGTAGGACCGTGCCCGTGTCTTCTCCCTCGGGACGCACAACACGGCTGGTAAGCGTCACCTCGACCCGCCGGGGCCGCTTGTAACCCACGAACGGCTCATAGCGATGGTCTTTGATATTGACTCGTTGGACCTGGTCGAGCCCTTCGCACTGTTGGCCGACCCAAAGCACGCCCGCGCCATAGGCTAATCGTCGCTCGGTATTGCGACGGTCCGTCAACGGCGGCGCGCGAAACTTGAACAGCCCTCGGCCCGCCTCGGGTTCGGCCGTGTAGATTTCCTGGTCTGTGTTATTCGTGAGTTCTTCAATCGAGCCGGCCAGGTATTCGTGGCCGTCGATTTCGAATGTCGTAAGCCCCAAATTGTGATGATTCGGCGTTTTGCCGTTGGCCGGAAGAATCTTGACGCCTAGCGAGCGGGCGTCCGCATCGTCGTTGAAGGCATCAACACGAAACCGCAAGATTCCTCGCGCGCGTTGTTCGGTCAGACTGGCCGCCTGTTTCGACCCGTCGAAGCTGATGAAGATGCGGCCGCGCTTGTCGCAAGCCACGTCGAACACCTCGGCCCCGCGCAGGTCGAAAACCGTCCGGCCAAGATCGACTTGCCGAACCTCAAGCCGATCTGGCTCCGTCACGTCGACTCGCCAGAGCCGCGAATCGAAGTTATCTTTTTCGTTGGCGTCTTTGGCGCCGTTGCAGCGTGAACTGAGCGTGTAAAGAACGCGACGTCCGTTCTCGTTCGACAGCGCCAGGCCTCGCCCGTTGGTGAAAATGCGGCCCGAGTTCGAGGCAGCCGGCACCGTAAACGAAACGGCAAGCGACAGTGCCGCTCGCGCCGGATCATACCCGTAAACCTGGATGACTTCACCGCTCTTGGCCGTGCCGTCGGCGTCGTCGTTGTCCACATCGTCTAGCACATAGAGTTTGCCGGCCGAGTCGTCGAAGGCGATGCCCTCGAGATTCGGGTTCCCCGTCAGATCGACCGGCTCGCCAATCGGCGTGCCAATCGGTTGCGCGGCCTGCATCCAGTTGAGCGGGCCAAACAGGCCAACGACCAGCAGCACGACGAAGGGGAACGTGGAATGCTTCATCACCAACGCCTCGATTCTTTCTCGCCCGCCCAGTCGACAACACATCGAAATGCCGGAAACCAAAGGTGGCCCGAATATACCGTAGTATAACCCGAAACGACGTGGAACTCCATGCGCGGCAACGGCGGGCACCAAGGGCCATTTTCAAGAGAGAGAGAAAGGCGGCTGGGGGGACGGGGACAGTATACATAACTCTCCGAAGAAATGTTTGAAATGCGTATGGCATTGCCGGAACTCTTGCGGAAATCCTTTGGCGCGGGACGGACCCGCCGGACCCGACAATCCAAGAATCGCCTCTCCTCTCCTTCGCGTGCATTCGCGGTTCCCCTCCCCCTGAACCACGCTCCAGACCGGTGGCCCGTTTTCCTCGACACGCCAAGCGAATCACGCGCCCAGCCCAAACAACCGTCGGGCGTTGGCCGTGGTCTGGTCGGCCATTTGCTCCACCGGGCAGTCGCGAAGCTCCGCCAGCGCGGCGGCCGTCAGGGCAACATGGGCCGGTTCGTTCCGTTCAACCTTGCCGCGCAGCGGGTGGGGCGTCAGATAGGGCGCGTCGGTTTCGATCAGCAACCGGTCGGCCGGCACACGCGCGGCCACCTCGCGCAGCGGGACGAACTTCTTGTTCCGATAGCTCACCGGCCCGGCGAAACTCAGATACAGCCCCATCGACAGGCATTCGTCGGCCATCGCGGCCGAGCCGCTGAACGCGTGAATCAGCCCGCGAACCGGGCCGCGCCGCGTCGCCTCGCGGAGCATTCGCAGAACGTCTTCGTCGCAGTCGCGGCAGTGAATCAGCACGGGCAG
Organism: Planctomycetaceae bacterium; assembly: GCA_003532715.1. Taxonomy (GTDB): domain Bacteria; phylum Planctomycetota; class Planctomycetia; order Pirellulales; family Thermoguttaceae; genus UBA11386. The sequence continues at coordinate 2,043 of DOEZ01000595.1, read as the reverse complement.
GTCGCGCCGTTGCGCGAGACGCAGATGCCGGTCGAAATAGTCTTCCTGCATGTCGAAAGGCGTGTGGTCCCAGTAGCGGTCGAGCCCCGTCTCGCCGATCGCGACGACGCCCGGCCGATCGACCAGGGCGACAACGCGATCCCAGTCGTCGGGCGCGGCTTCGGCGCACGAGTTGGGCTGGATGCCGACGGCGGCGGCGACGATGGGATAGCCGGCGGCCAGATCAACGGCCGTTTGGCTCGTTTCGGCCGAGATGCCGACGCAGACGATCGCCTCGACGCCGGCGTCGGCCGCGCGCGCGACGACCGCCGGGCGATCGGCGTCGAAACGCGAGTCGTCGAGATGCGCGTGAGTGTCAATCAGATGCATGTCGCCTCGACGGGTTCCGTCCTGTCGGTTGGGTTCATGCCAGCGGTAAGCGGTTTGCGGTCGGCATAGCCCTCGTGGATTTCGTGCCAGAACCGAATTTTCGGTTCATTCTGCTTCCAGCAGAGATAAATGCTTCGCCCGNNAGATGAAAAATCGACGAGTCCCTCGACCGCGCTTCGGAGCACGACGCCCAGGTCGGCCAGTTCGTTGGCATACTCGCGCAGTCGATGGTGATCGGCCTCCAACTTTTCGGCCACTTGGACGAGCTCGCCGGCGTAGGGGTCGTCGGGGTCGAGGACCTGGCGACCGGCCAGAACGACCGAGAGACACTCGGCCCGATTGCACACTTCGCGAGCCAGACGGACCATGTCGACCACGATCGCCCGAACGAGCGGCAACATGGCGTTGGCTTGCTCGACGGTGAACGCGCGTGTTTGCTCGGCGCATTGGATGATGGACATGACGGCGACGTTCCTCGGCTGGGTTCTTGACTGCGTCCCCTATTGAATCTTACGGGTTGGGTCGTTTTGGCCAAGCCCCATACGCACAAAGTTTGGGAAATGACTACGCAAAAAAGAAGGCGGAGAAGGCCGGGAAGGACGGAGAACGCTAATTGTCGCTAATAGGCACAAATTATGATAATTAGCGACGATTAGTGTTCCTAACTTCTTCGTTATTCCAAGTGAAGGGGGCCGCGCCGCGTTGCTTAAGTGAATGCGTATGGCGTCGTTTCTGGCTAATCCCGAGGTGCGAGTTTCTGGACAACACGCCCATTTGAGGGGTAGCGCGGCCGTGTTCGCCCAAAAGGATCCTTGCGCGAATTGTTAGCCAACCACCATTAAGAGTGGTGTCCGCAGGCTTGTTTCGGCGTAGAATCGTAAATGGAGGCTGGTGTACAAGCGGTCAGTCTTAGTCTGGCGATTCGAGTAGGTCCGCGAAGTTCAGGAGGACTTTTCCGGACGTAGCGATTCTGAAGCAGCGATTAGGATAAGCTGGTTGAATCCGCCGGTTTTCGGCTTAGTTTGCTTGACTCTCCCAATTCACCGGGTTATGTTCGAGGGTGGATTGGTTTTCTGCGCGCGAAGTAACCGTGGAGCCGTCTGTTCATCCTCTCGATTAGGATAAGCACCCGAGAGGCGAAGGAACGAAAGATGTTGGTACTGTCGAGAAAAAAGAACGAGAGTATAGTCATCAACGATGACATTACGATCGTGGTAGTCGAGATCCGGGGAGACAAGGTACGTCTGGGAGTGGAAGCTCCCAAGGAAGTGCCGGTACACCGCCGCGAGGTCTTCGACGCCATTCGTCGTAGCGAGACGGCGGTCGGCAAGAAGGCCGCCGGCGAGGCAGCGGATGCCACGGAGCCCACGGGCGAAGCGTAATCTGGCTGGCTCTCCGTCCCACCCGAGCCGACAACGCCCCACTTTGGCCGGAATTTGGTTCCGTTCTTGTTTTTGCTTCGTCTTCCCAGCCGGATCGCACTTCGCGCCGCGCCGGGTTTCCGACGGCAGAATTCGCGACGAAAATTGCCTTTTCCGGACGACTTACGGCAAAAATCTTGCCGGGATCCCTTGACGAGATGCGGCTCTCTTCCGTATACAAGATGGTTTGCCTGAAAGGCACCCATTTCGGCCCCATCGTCTAGCGGTCTAGGACACCGGCCTTTCACGCCGG
>DOEZ01000679.1 GCA_003532715.1 Planctomycetaceae bacterium | reverse complement strand
CACGAGGCATCGCAAGCCCGCGCAGGTACGATATACCCGCACGCTCCATCCGCGACGGGCGGAGATGAACGACTTCACCCGTTCGAGCATCACTTGTGCGTGTCGGTCCACTGGCGAAAGCGCCGACTTATTGAACAACCGAACAAAGGCGTGTTTGAGCAGCTCGCCGGCCCTGATCAAGGGGAAGTCAACGTCGATGAACATTGCTCGGGTGGTATTCAGGATCAGCGAGCCGTAAGAGTTCCGCGTGACGGCCGCGAACGGTTTTCCTTCGTCGTCGTTCAACCAATGGACGACTTCCTCCCGAAGTGGAGTCTCGCCGTAATGGTACCGGCCGGGCGGCTCGCCGTCGGAGAGGAAACGCTGCAATGCCCGCTTGGCGGCGGCCAGCGCCGACTCGTGGGCATCCAGCTCACTGACACCCGACGACCGCCAGCAGGTAATCGAACAGTCCTTACCCTTTCGATCAGTCTCCGTCGCGGTCGCTTTCGACCAATAAGCCGGTATCTTCACGGGTCTAACCTCCAAAGACAAACCATGCAACCGCGCAACTGTCAGCCTCAATTCTCCCGATTGCGTTCCTTTCGTGGCCGCCAGTCCGTTTCTCCAACACCCGTCCGGGCGTTTGCCACACGCGACACGACAAAAAGCAGGTCGGACAAGCGGTTGAGGTAGGCCAGCCCGACGGGTCGGACGGCGTCGGGTTCGACTCGCAACAAGCCGACCAGGCGGCGCTCGGCCCGGCGGCATACGGCGCGGGCCAGATGCAGCGCGGCGGCGGCCGGCGATCCGCCCGGCACGACGAAACTCGTCAGCCGTCGAAGACTCGCCTCGCAACGGTCGATGTCTTGCTCGAGTCGCGTCACGTTGTCATCGGTCAAGAGGCCGTTCGAGGGGTCGACGGCCGGGAAGCCGGCAACTTCGGCGCCGAGCAGAAACAGTTCCGACTGAACCCGGCCGAGCACGCCGTCAATTGTCTCGTCGTCGCCTTCTTTCGGCAAAAACGCTCGCGCCATGCCCAACAGTGAGTTCAACTCGTCCAGTACGCCCGAGAGTTCCATTCGCGGGCAGTCCTTGGCAACACGCCGGCCGTCGGAAAGCCCCGTCTCGCCGTGGTCGCCGGTTCGGGTGTAGATGTTCATGGGGGAATTGGGGGGTTAGGGGCGAGGGATTGGTGGTTCGGAGTTAGGAGTTAGGGATTGGAAGCTGGGGATCGGTAGCAATTGGATCTCAGATTTGAAATTCCGGATATTCATCCTATCTCCTATCCCCGCGTCTCGGCGTCTCGGCGGTAAGAAATAACGGTGTCATTCACAATCAAGCACCTCGAGCTTCAATTGTCCCAGGACTTTGATCACTGGCAGAAACGGATTCATCGCGTCGGTGTCCTTCAGGCTGGCGTGGGCCAGTTTGAGGTGCGCGCCGCCGATGCCGCCGAGTCCCAGCGTGGCATCCATCGGGATCCAGCGATCTTGGACGAAAATCTCGGTCCACATGTGGTATCCAAACGCATGTCGAGGCTCCCGCGGCTGTTCGAAATAGACAAGCCCGATGGCGACGCGAGCCGGCAAACCCTCGGCCCGGGCCATCGCGGCCAGCAAGACGGCGTGCTCGGTGCAGTCGCCCTCGCGCGTGCGGGCGACTTCGGCCGCCGAGGCGAGCGCCTGCGAGAGGTTCTTGTCGTGGATGTTGTCGAAAACGTAGCGTTCCAAGGCAACCGCCTTCTCCCAGTCGCCTTGCTTGCCCTCGACGGCCGCCTTGGCCATCGCGCGAACCTGTTGGTCGTCGCTTTGAATGCGGCTGTTGGGGGCCCGGTCGTCGGGNNGCCTGCGTCGACCGAGGATGTCTTCGGCTCGTCGGGCCGAACGGCCAGAACGGTCAGTTCGGCCGAATGGGGGCCAAGCGGCTTGACCCGTTGCGAAAGCCCCGGGACAAACGTGGCGGCCGGATCGCCGTCGGCCAGACTCGCCCGATAGCGAATGCGCCGTGAAGTATGCGGCCAAGGAATGCGCCGTTCGAGGGCGACCATGCTAATCAGGCCGATATCGAGCGTGCCCAGCCCTTGCTTGTCGAGCGCTTCGTCGCGACTGCAACGAAATGTCTCCTGCTGTAAAGCGCCTTCGACGCGGGTTTTGAGCGTCTCGCCCCGCTCGTCGAGCCAGTAGACTCCGTCGATCGTCTGACCGTCGGGAAGCACGACGCGGCTGTCGACTCGCAGTAGCCGCTTCGTGCCGTCGAGCAGTTGAACGTCTTCGTGATCGCGGGCCGTCAGACGTACCGTGGCCGTTTGATGGAACACGGGCAGCAAGGCACGAAACACCCTGGTCTCGCTGGGCCGCATCGGCCGAGACAGTAGCGAGAACTCGACGGCCTGAAATCCCCCGTTCCGTTCCGACCAAGGCAGCCGGACGGTTCGCGTCTGCTTTTCAAGAGTCTTCTCGAGAACGAGTGCATCGCCCTCGACACGGCCGCGCGTCTCCGTGGGAGACGGTCCCAGCTTCTCCATCGCCTCGAAGTCGATCAATCGGCCGTCGGGCGTTTCGCGACTGGTCAGGTTCGTGGTCACTTCCACCGGTTCGCCGAAACGTAGAAAGGCCGCTTGGCTGGTCAACTCGATTCGCACGTCCTCTCGGCCTCCGTCACGATGGCGCCGTACACGAACATGCTGATGGCCCATTTTGTGCCCCATGGCGTAGACGGCGTCCCACGCGTCTCGATCCTCGGCAAGCGAATAGCCGACCGGCGGCGCGACGTCGTCGGGCGTGGAACGCTTCGGCGTTTGGTCCGCAACGGTCGCGCGCTCCGAGGCGGACGGCCCGTCGGCCGAGCTGGGCGAACATCCGGCGGCCGCCGTCCAAGCCACCAGAATCAGGCCAAGCAGGACGCGTGTCCAAACGGCCGAGCAGTCGGGGCGCTCACAGCGCGGCTGGGAATCGCCGAACGTAAGTCGTTTCATGTTAAACCCTGGCAAAGGAGACGGGTTGTGTCGGTCGTCAGTGTACCACCAATCGGGAAGATTGGCGAGGTCGCCGACAAACCGAACCCCGACCGTAAGGGAGCGGGCAGCCCTTGGGTGGCGTGGGTGGCAGGGGTGGCTCGCCCACCCCTGGAGTTCACGTTTCCGTGAGTTGCAGGTGGCAGCCGAGGCCAGGACGAACAATGTTCGAATTGGCGTAAGCCCGCGGGCAGGACAGACAGGCACGGCCAAGCCGGCCATGCCACCCGGCAAACTTTTCCCGATCTAACGAGGCTGCCCCCGCAAGGCTTGAGGGGCGGCGCGAAAGGCACCGTGGCGAGCGGCTTGGGCGCGTTCCGGGTGCTAGACTTCCGTATGACGCGACCTGGGTGTGAAGCGATCGTGGCGAGTGCTTGTCGGAGCCGTCGTCCGAGGCCATGTTTCCCGGTGGACGTGTCGCGGACGATTATGGCGGACGCAACGATTGTGCCACCCGCCTCTGATTGCGTGGATAGCGGACCCGCGAGGCTGAACAAAACCTTCGCGGCGATGCCCAGTTATGACCTACAGTTTCATAGTCATGTTCCCAGCACGCGGCAAGGTTACTTTCCAAGCCGCCTGACATTGCCTTATAGTCATCCCAGAGAACGCCGATGGGCTTTCTAAAGAAGTTTTTCCGAAACGTGTTTCGCGACGGCACGCTGCCATCGGGCACCAGTAGCTTCGAACACCTGAGCGAAGAGGAGTTGGAGGCGCATCTGGGCGTTGCCCGGTACGGCAAGTTCACCCTTACTGACGCCGTCCGGCCTTCGTACGATTTGCAGATCGTTCCGTGCCAGGGTTATCGTCACGATAGCTATCGCGACGAGGAAAACCACTCGACGGTCCCCGTCCTGATGGGCGCCGTGTCGCGCGAAGAGCTGTTCGACGTGTTCATGGACCTGCTCGACCCGCTGGGCAATGTGGTCGACGTCGTGCTCGAAACGAGCCATAGCCGCGACAAGTCCGGGCACACCGATCTGTACCGCGAACACATCGACATGCCGGTCCTCAAGAGCATTCTTTGGGACTACGAAGACCTGCTGCTCAACGACGGCTGCATCGGGCTGGCGGTGCTCAACCCGGGCATTCCCCAGGAAGTGCAACTCGACGAGCACAAGCTGGTGATCATCTACGGCGAGAATCAAGAGCCGTTCGAGGAAGTGTTCCGCGACCGAACCGTGAAGCTCGACGAAGGCGTCCGCTTCATCACAGAGGCCGAACACGTCCACTCGTCGAGCGACCACTACGCCTCGCAGTTCGAGGAACTCAAGACGCGTCTGGGCATGGACTGCGGTTTCATGTAGATCGCGGTGCGCAAAACACTAGCCTGGATTATTCAAGTAGGGTGGGTCGAGGTCGCGGCGATTCTTGGTGGGGCGACGCAAACCGGCTGCCGTCGATTTGCACGTTGCCGCCATGAATAACGAAAATCGAGCGACCGAAGCCCCACCAAAGCCAAGGTTTGCATCGCCCCACCCTACAGGTTGATGAATAATCCGGGCTAGTATGGGCTCGCGAATAATCCCGGCCTACCGCGCCGGAAATTGCCGGTCGACCAGGTCGCGCGTGTCGGCAAGCCACTTCTCTCGATGGTCGGGCGTGCTCATAATCATCGACTCGAAGTTGCGCCGCACGAAATTTGTCACGCCGCAGAGCCCGAAGATACAGTTCTTCCACAGATTCTCCAACGGGTCGCCGTAGAGTTCGATTTCGGCGTCGCGCGGGGTGTTCGACGTGGTCAACACGAGCGCCGCGCGGCCCGCGAGCGGACTGCTCACGCCCTCCGGCCCGAACCGATAGACTGCCCCTTGGCGAAAGACGCGGTCGATCCAGCCTTTGAGCACGGCCGGCGGCTGGCCCCACCAGTTCGGATGGATGATCACGTACCCGTCGGCCCCCACCAGCTCGTCGATGTGACAACGGACGGTCGGGTCGGCCGGCGACGCGGCCTTCAGCTCCTCTTCGGTCAAGACGGGATCAAACCGCTCGACGTATAGGTCGTGGAAAACGGTCTGGTGTCCGTTCTGGCCGAGTCGCTCGACGACCGCCCGCGCGATACCGTGGCAGAAGCTGTCTTGGGCCGTATTCTGATGGCCGAGAACGACCAGAATCTTCATCGTGAGAATCCCTTTTTCGCAAAGCAAATGCCCCGGGCGGTGAATAACGCAATATACCAAGTCGAGCCGTTTTTTCCAGCGGGGGGGCGGCTCTCGAAAATCCAAAAACCGTCCGATTGCCCATTTCTTCCGTAGGCATATAATTAGTCTACTTATTAAAGTGAATCTGGCGGTGCGTGAACACCGGTTGCGAGGAGCGAATCATGTCGAAACCCGTTGCCGAGTCGGCGAATCGGTCGCGACCGTCGGGCGGCCAGGCGCTTCCCGATGCCCATGCGCTGGGAATGCTTCTGCGCGAGGCCTATTTCGCGCTGCGCCGGTGTTCGAACGCTCATTGCGCCCAGTTCGACGCCAACGGCGACCAGTTTGTCGTGCTTCGCGTTTTGGCCGACGCCGAGGGCGTGACCCAACAGGAGTTGGTCGAACTGGCCGGCTACGACGCCAGCACGACCGGCAACATGCTGCGGTTGATGGAAACGCAGGGACTCATTTCGCGCGAGACGCATCCCGACGACCGACGCGCCAAGATTGTCGAATTGACGGCAAAGGGGCGTCAGCGCCAGCGCGAACTGTGGCAGGCTACCGAAACGCTTCGCCGCCGGCTCTGGAAATGCGTTCGTCCCGAAGACCGCGACGTACTGGCCCACACCCTCTTGCGAATCTCCCGAGAAATGGAACAAGTCCGCGCCACCTACGAATCCAATCAACCCGAGAACTCCAATCCCTAAATCCCCAGTCCCCAGCCCCCNNGGTCCCACCCACGCCCCGAACGTCGTTCCTGGGCCGAGCCCTGGAAAGTCAAAGTCGTCGAACCACTCAAAACGACCACGCCCCGGCACCGCCAAGCGGCCATGGCCGACGCCGGCTACAACACGTTCTTGCTCCGCTCCGAGGACGTCTACATCGACCTGTTGACCGACAGCGGCA
>DOEZ01000476.1 GCA_003532715.1 Planctomycetaceae bacterium | reverse complement strand
CGGCGTGATACTTCTCTTCGAGGACGAGTCGATATCCGGCCCCGACGCTCTCGATCCGATAGGGGCAACCGTCGCGGCGATACGCTTCGTTGAGTTCGTCGACCAGCGCAGGAATATCGTGGGCCTCGACGCCTCGCATCAATTCGGCCGCCTTCGCTGTCTCGAGCGGTTGGTTCTCGGAGTCGCCAACGAATAGCATCGCTTCGAGGATGGTTCGCGGGTTGATTGGACAAGCGTGGCTAGAATCGTCTCCCTCGGATTCGACGCCCGCTTCGTCTTCTTCGCTCGGCTCGTCGAACGGATGGCGATCGGTCGCATCGATCGTTTGGCGCTCGGGCGGTTCCTGGGCGCGCGGCTCGGCGGAAGACGTTGCTTGTTCGGATGCATCCTCATCGGTTCCGCGCGCCAGAGCCTCGGCGAACGCCTTGCTCAACCCGCTCAGGGAGAGTTCGGGCTCGTCGCCTTCTTCCGGCGTTTGGTTGATATCGTTCGCCATGATCAGGCTCGCTTGGCAACTTGGTGTTTCATGAACGACAGCGAGTCGGTCGCCAGTTGTCGCTCGCTTTGATACATTCGTCGCCAGATTTTCGTTGCCGCCGTGAGTCTTTCGAGGGCCGTGCCAAACGCTTCGACCACGATGAGGCCGTCGTAGCCGATTTCGGCCAGCGCGTCGAACGTTTCGTCCCACCGAACGCTGCCCGTACCGGGCGTGCTCCGGTCGTTTTCAGAGATATGAACGTGAACCAGGCAGTCTTTCAAGGCGAGAATTGCCTGGGTCGTGCTCTTTTCCTCGATGTGCGCGTGGAACGTGTCGTACATCATTTTACAGTTAGGATGCCCGACGTCGGCGACGAATCGCGCTCCGTCGGCAGCCGTGTTGAGCAGGTAGCACTCGAACCGGTTCAGGCATTCCAGCGCGATGACAACGCCGAGCGTGGCGGCGTGTTCGGCCGCGTCGCGCATGGCCTCGACGGCCCATTTCCATTCGTCCTCGGTCGGCCCGCGGCCGGTGAAGACGCCCAGCGCCGAGTGCATCGGCCCGACCAGCACGCGGCAACCGGCCGCGGCGCAGCAATCGAGCGTCCGCCGGTTGGCCTCGACGGCCTTGCGACGCACGGCCGGATCGGCGCTGATCGGGTTCTCGTCGGGGCCTCGCGCCGTGGCGGCCGAGCGGGCCAGGCCCAACGCGTCGAGCCGACGTCCCCATCGGGAGCAACTCTCGACGTCGAAATCATAAATGGGTAATTCAACGGCGTCGAAACCGATCGTCTTCAACTCGTCCAATACGGGCAGAGCGTCGTCGCAAAGCCGGTCGGTCCACAGCAGAAGATTCATGCCGTATTGCACGCGCGTTCTCCTTGGTTTCTGTTGCGGAAACAACTGTATGGTGGGGCTCGCGGAGCTCGACCCACCCTACCTGCCGCCCCACCCTACCGGTTGCACCGCGTTCCACAACAGAAGTTCGTCTCTTCGCGCCGCCGTGCGGCGTCGCATCGAGTCGAGACTCGCCTGGAAATCGGACGGAAGCGGCTCGAGCCCCGCGCGGCGCATTACCTGGTTCAATCGTACCAGAAGCGTTACGTCTTCCAAGTAGTCGTACAGAAAACGCTCACGGCCGACGGCGCGAACCATGGCGGCCAATCGGTCCGTGGGGCGCGGAGCCATTCGGTTGACGGCCTGTTGCAGCCGGTCGGCGTCGACCGTGTCGAGCGCGCGGTAATAGGCTGCGAGCAGGTCGGGGTGCTCGGCGGCCAACGCGGCGTCGAGAAGCACCTCGACCAGCAGGTGAGCCAGAAATCGGGGCCGCATCGTCGAATCGCCGCCCAGAACGTCGCGAATCTCGGCCGAGAAGGCGAGATTCAGTTCGACGAACGCGGGCGTTTCGTGGAAGACGCGGTCGTCGCGGAAGTGCTGCAACATGCCTCGCGCGACGGCCGCCTGCACAGGATCGGCCGAATGGACGAAGGGGAGCACATGCTTCGAGCGGAGGCGAACGCGCCGATCGACGACCACGAGCATGTCGGGCACGCCCGAGGCGACCGCCAAATAGGGTTGATCGAGAAACGCCAATGCGTGGGCGAAATAGTTCATAGGTTTTGGCTGCAATCGCCGCGAACCGGGTCGCGAAACGGGCGCGAGAGGGAAGGACGCATTATACCGTTACCGGGCGTTGGCGGCATGGATTTGTCGGCGAGTTTTGCAACAACACTCTTCACTTTGGTTAGGGAGTTACGTCATAGGGAATAGGCTTGAAGTTGTTGCCCGTAAACGGGTTATGGGCGAGACGAATCTTCGTAAGCCGCGAATATTTCATTGGGGGGGTTGTTGCGAAAACCCTGGGTGGTGAGGGGGTTCAGATTTGGGGATCTAGGGTTTCGGTTTGCAACACTTTGTCGAATGGCTAGTTAGATGGACGTTTCGGGAAACGGGGAAAGGGGGAGATGGGAAGTTGTTGATTGGCGTAGGTGACAACGAGCGAGGCCCCTATCGTTTTCCCCTTTCCCCCCTTTTCCCTTTCTCCGATCTTGAAGGGGCAACTTCAGACGGCTGGATCTCTGCGAGACACCGAACGGGCGAGCCGCTTGGTCGGCTATCCGACGAACCATTTTGTACCATACGGGCCGGGTGGGTTTCCAGTCGAGGAAATGGCCGGTGCTGGGCCGTAGGCCGCCAGGGGACAGATGGGTAGCTAGACCTCCCGGCGGGTCCGTCGAAAGCCAGGAGTCAGGAGAACGCGGCCCGGGCTGAATTACGCAAACACTGCATCTAACACAACCTCCGACGCCGACGGTGCCGTTCGGTCCTCACACCTGTGCCTTCGACTGGCGTAAGTCGTTGGCCTGAAACAAGTTCATGTGCGTTGGCCCTGGTAGGCATAGGCAACCGTTGTGAAAGGCTGTTCATTACAGCCCTACCGAGTACAGTACTTTAATAAAAAGAATATTGACATTCGGTTTATTAAAGATATAATCAATCTCGCACGCACTTTCGTGAAAAACCGGGTGAAGCAAACGTAACTGGCGGCGGATCGCCGCAACACCATGCCCAATGCAAACCTAACGCCGAAAACCTGGCTGGACTACGTCAGCGACGAGGATTTGGCGTTCATCAAACGGTTCGTGCTTTGTTCCGGCTCGCTCAAGGAATTGGCCGGGGAGTATGGGATCAGTTATCCGACGATTCGGCTGCGGTTGGATCGGCTGATCGCCAAGATTCAGGTCGTGGACGAGTACCAGGACGTGTCGCCGTTTGAGAAACTGCTGCGCGCGCATTATGCGGAAGGACAAATCGGCGCTGACACGTTCCAGCGACTACTGACTGCCCACCGCGAAGAACTGGAGAGAAGTCATGAGATTTAGCATTGTACCTTCGATCGTATTCTGGGTCGGTATTTCCGTTGCGTGCGCCCAAGGTGTGGCGAACGAACCGGGGAACGCGGTCGAGCAACAAGCGGAACCGAAAATAGCAAATCCAATGGGCCAGCCGACGCATGGCTGGTGGAGTGATCGGTCGGCCGGATGGATCGGCGCGATAGGCGGTACGACGATTGGTCTCTTGGGAGGACTAATTGGGACGATGGCCGGCTTCGGCAAGGCACGTCGCTTCGTCTTCGCGCTCAACGCATGTCTCGTGGGATTCGGTGCAATGAGTCTCCTCGCTGGTGGGCTTGCCCTGGTGCTTGGTCAGCCCTACGCCGTGTACTACCCGCTCTTGCTCGTTGGAGTCATTCTCACGGCGGTTTGTGCCGGGACGTGGCCCGCGTTACGCAAGGGGTATGAGCTACGTGAATTGCAGAAGATGGCGGCGATGGATGCCAGACCAGGAAACCCACGCCCCAACGAGAAGCCATGAACGCGTCGAAGAATCGCCAAAAAGGCCTACTC
>DOEZ01000295.1 GCA_003532715.1 Planctomycetaceae bacterium | reverse complement strand
GATGAGCCGCTCCCGAACGCCAACCGCTTGCCCGAACGCCACTTTCACGCGACCGGCCGCCTGCTTCAGACTCGCATCCTTTTGGGCGACCGCGTGGCCAACCTCGACGAACTGATTCTTTCCGACCACGTCGAACTCCTCGAGACGCGGACCGCCGCGCCCGACGACAAGCCCATCATTGTGCGCGGCGAGTTCATCCACGTGAAGAACGCCTCGGAGCCTCACGCGGCGGTGGGCGTGAAGGGAAGGCCGGCTTGGTTCGAAGGCCGCGGGCTCGTCCTCACCGGCACGAACATCAATCTCAACCGCGGCACCAACCTGATGTGGATCGACGGGGCCGGCTGGATGGACTTGCCCCCCTTGAAACGCGATCTCCAGGGACGGCCCAGCGCGAGCAACGAGCCGATGCGAGTGTACTGGGATGATGGGATGAAATTCAACGGACGAACGGCAACCTTCACGGGCAAGGTGCGAGCCGTGTCGTCGCTGCAACAACTGCGAACCGATACGCTGGAAGTCAGCCTCGACCGCACGGTCGATTTCAGCCAGGCCGACCAGCTCCAAGATCCGGCGACGCCGTTCCAACTCCACGAAATCCGCTGCACCGGCGCGGTCTCGATGGAAAGCCGAATCCTCGATGGCGACGTTCAGCAATCGGTCGAGCACGTCGAGACCCAGAATCTCGTGCTCAACAACGCCACCGGAGATCTGACGGTCGTCGGACCCGGCTGGCTGCGCACCGTTCGCCGAGGGACGGCGGGCCTCGATCAGTTCGCCGGCTCGGTTCGACCGGCTCGCCACGACCACAGCGAGGCCGCGGAACCGTCGGAAGACGATTCGCTCCACTATCTCCTGGTGCGATTCCAGGGCGGCATTCGCGGAGACATCCACAAGCGGGAAATCACGTTCCACGACCGGGTGACGGCCGTCTTCGGCCCCGTCGATGCGTGGGACGCGACGCTGCCCGAGGACAATCCCGACTCGCTTGGGCCCAAGGGAGCCCGGCTGAGCACCGAAAGGCTCACCGTGCGCGAGATGCCCTCGCCGATGGCCAACCAATCGACGGCCGAGTTAGAAACGTCGGGAGGCACTCGCATCGACAACCGGCTCTACACGGCCCTGTGCGATGGAATGAGCTACAACCAGAGTAAAGGGTTGCTTATTCTTCAAGGCGACGGACGGACGCGGGCAACGCTATACCGCCAGGAACGAATTGGCGGACCTCGCGAACCGTTCTCGGGCCAGCGGATCATCTTCTGGCCCGAAACGGGCGAGGTCGAAGTCGATCAGGCGGGTCAATTCCAAATCAACCTGCCNNGGTGGCCCCGGTTCTTGAACCGGGGTGCCGAAGGCACAAGAGGCCGAATCCGGCCCGCGACACGATCGCCCGCCCTATTCCGTTCCGCCCGCGCCATGGTATAAATACTTGTTGTTGAAGAACGTCTGTCTTGCAGGAAGGAAAGTCCGTCGATGGACAAATCCGGTGTTCGCATTGCCGTTTATCCCGGTTCGTTCGACCCGATCACGTTGGGTCATCTCGACGTGATGGAGCGGGCGAGCCGGCTGTTCGATCGGCTGATCATCGGCGTGGGCGTGAACACCGAGAAATGCCTCCTCTTCGAGGCTGGCGAGCGGATCGCCCTGATTCGCGAGGCGACGGCCCATCTCGACAACCTCGAGATTCGCGAATTCCACGGGTTGGCGGTCGAATTCGTCCGCGAGTGCCACGCCCGAGTGATGGTTCGCGGCGTGCGGCCCATCACCGACATTCAGGCCGAATTGACCATGATGATGGCCAACCGGCGGCTCGCCCCCGATATCGAAACGCTCTTCATGATCGCCGACGGCGAACTGGCCCACGTTTCCAGCTCGTTGATCAAGCAGATCGCGCCGTTGGCGGGCGACGAGGAACTTGCTCGATTCCTGCCGCCGTCGGTAGTCAAGGCGGTCCGAGCCAAGGTCGGCCCGCAACCGGAGAAGCAACCGGCGAAGTGATCAGTTCTTCTCCGGCGCGTCCCCTTGTGGTTCGCCGTGAAGGTGGCGTCGAAGATAGCGGGCTCGCTCGATGTTGCGGTCCGACGAATCGAGCTCCACGCCGGTCAGTTTTTGCAGGTGGGCCGGCTGGGTCTGAAGGAACAACTCGTTGAGCACGGGGATCTCCAAGTCGCGGATCAGCCCGAGGTTCACGCCCATCCGCACGCTGGAAAGCAAGTGCATCGTCTCTTCCGAGCTGATCGTCTGCGCGTTGCGGAGAATGCCGTAGGCGCGGCTGACGCGATCGTGCAGGTTTTCGTGGCTCTCCTTGATGAGAAACTGGCGAGCCTGTCGCTCGTAGTCGATGATGACGGGGACGATGTCCCTAACCTGTTTGATCAGATCCTGCTCGGTTCGGCCCAGCGTGATCTGGTTGCTGATCTGATAGAAATCGCCCATGGCCTGCGAGCCTTCGCCGTAGAGTCCTCGAACGGCCAAACTGATCTTCTGAAGGCTTCGGAAGACCTTTTCAATCTGGCGAGTCAGAACCAGCGCGGGCAGGTGGAGCATGACGCTCACCCGCAATCCGGTGCCGACGTTGGTGGGGCAGGCCGTCAGGTAGCCCAACCGCTCGTGAAATGCAAAGGTGACTTTCGACTCGATGTGGTCGTCGATTCGGCTGATTTCGTCCCAGGTTTCCTCGAGGCTCAAACCGCTGCGCATCACCTGGATGCGCAAATGGTCCTCTTCGTTGATCATGATGCTGAATCGCTCGCCGCCGTCGATGGCCACGGCGCGTGCGCCTTCGCTTTCGGCGTGCTCGCGGCTGATCAGATGGCGTTCGACGAGGAACTGGCGGTCGACGCCGGCGAGATTCTCGACCTCGATGTACAAAAGGCGGCTGGCGTCCTCGATGCCCGCGACGCCGTTCTTGAGCGTCTCCTCGATGTGTTCGCGGTCGGCGGCCGACGCCTGTCCGACAAACGGGAAATCAGCCAGGTTGCGCGCCAGCCGAATGCGGCTGCTGATGACGATGTCGGATTCGGGACCCGAGCCGAGAAGCCATTGGCCCGGATTGCGAGTCAAATCATTGAGTTCCAATTGCACACCTTGACGTTAAGTGGGGGACCGGTGGGCGACCGCGGCGGCGCGTGGCCGCGACGCGCCGGCTAGGGAGTGTCTTCTTGCGGGGCCTTGCCTTGCTCGACGAGGCGGATCAGATCGCGGAGCTTCCCTGCCTTCTCGTAGTCTTCGTCGGCGATGGCCTCCTTCATCTCGCGGCGATACCGGATCAGCCGAGTGTGTTCCTCGCTGGCGTGGGGGCCCGATCGGGGCGACTTGCCAACGTGCTTGGTCTCGCCGTGAATGTTCAGCAGCAACGGCTCCAACTGCTGCGCGAAACAAACATAGTCGTGGGGACAGCCCAGACGTCCGCAACTTCGGAAGTCGTAAAAGCTCGCGCCGCAAACCGGACACACGCGTTGATCGAGCTTGGCGAGTTCCTCGGCCGTCTGTCCAACGGCCATCTTCTCGATCATCTGCTGGGCCGCGGCGGCAACCACGTTGCCCGCCTCGATGGGGCCCGAGCCCGACTGGCTCAAATACTGCCGCGCGTGCGTCTCGCAGAGATGGAGTTCCTGCGGATTGCCGTCGGTCAACTCCGTAATGTGAAACGTCGCCGGCCGGTCACACTTCTGGCATTTCATGGCTGCACACTCGGGCAAGGAATCGGTTTGCGGTAACGCGGGGCGGACGAA
>DOEZ01000558.1 GCA_003532715.1 Planctomycetaceae bacterium | reverse complement strand
TCGCGGAGCTCGACCCACCCTACACGCGCCTCTCACGCAAATTCCCCTCCTTATCAGCCTGCCAACGCTCGCCGCTCACCACGTCGAGCACGGTTAGCCAGCCGTCACCATAAACCCACGTGTCGATGCACCGAGCGTAATCGAGATCGAGAATCTCGCCGCTCTTCTGCGACGTGTGACCGACGACGGCCATCTTGCCCGAAACATGCGGCCCCGGCAAGCGATTCCGCAACGAGTCCCACAAAAGCACTTCCTCGGGCTGTTGGTCGAGCGGCAACTCCTTGATGTAGTTTCCATGGACAAAGAAATGCCGCTCGGTCTCATGGTAGAGACGGCAACCACGCAGAAAGTCGAGATGCTCGGCCGGGAACTCCTCGGGCGACGCACAATCGTACGACGCCAGAGTGGCGTCGCCGCCGAAACGGAGCCAATCGGCAAACAGGCTTCTGTCGTTCCCGGTCAGGGCGAGCGCCATCCAGTCGTGGTTGCCAAGCAGGGGAATTAGCGTCGTCCGACGGCCCAGGTCCAGAAGATACTCGATCGTGCCTCGACTGTCGGGCCCCCGGTCGATGTAATCGCCCAATGCGACGATCGTATCGTCCGAACGTGGCTCGGCCGCCGCCATGGCCGTGACCAAAGCGGGCGTGCAACCGTGAATGTCGCCAACGGCGAGGATTCGAGAGGGCATTCGTCTTAAGCGGCTTTTTCAAGCGGCGTGCGTCCTGAGACTGTCATGACTGCGGCACCACGACTATAGCCAAAATTGGTGAACGAGTAAAGGACGAACGCTTGTTGAGCAAACGCAACATGGCCGCTGAAGTGCCCGATGGCGGTTAGGGACCGCCCCGCCTTTCGGGCCGGCGATCCGCCGGAATGTCCCCCCTCGGAATAACCCGTCCGACCTGTTCCCATGGGCAATTTGTCGTCATTGGGGCCAAGTGGATCGTCGGGGGGTTTCCCGAGCCGAATTATACGCTATGATTCCAATGCCGGGCGTGCCTCCCGCAACTGTAGCGAGACGTTCCTCGCGCGTTGGGCCCACGCAATACCGTTGGGATGCGTGTTCAAGGACTCTCCTTGGCCGCATTTGCCCGCATACGAGTGCGAAGGAGGCACCTCCGGCGTAATTTTTCCGTTTCGAGCGTGGCGGTCTCCGACAACAGGTTACGGATCCGCGTCAAGAACCGATGCAGCGGATTGGCCAGATCGGGACTGCCCACCGTCTTCTCCGAGTTCGCGACGCGAGGTTCACGGTCCTTTTCCATGCCCTCCGGCGGGTGTTCCATGAGCGAGAAGATTGTCCTATTGGCCGAAGATGATTCGAGTCACGAAGCCCTGCTGCGGCACGCCGTTTCGCAGAGCGGCGTCGCCTGCCGGCTCGATGTCGTTCACGACGGCATCGAGGTGATCGAGTATCTCTTCTGCACGGGCAAGTACGCCAATCGGAATTCCCAGGAATCGCCGAGCCTGATCCTCCTGGATCTGAAGATGCCGCGAATGAACGGGCTTCAGGTGCTCCAGGTGCTTCGCCGAGTCCGTGGAAACGATTACACGCGATTCGCACCCGTCGTGGTTCTCACCAGTTCGGAGAGCGATCACGACATCGTCGAAGCGTACCGTCTTGGCGCGCAGAGCTACATCTGCAAGCCGCTCGACTACCCGGCTTTCGCCTCGGCCGTGGCCGACACGCTGCAGTACTGGCTCGGTTTGAACAAGAGCGCCCCAAAACACCACCTGGGCGCGTACGCGATGCACGAAGGACTCTAGTCGGTGATGGCACTTTGCATCCGCGAAATCGCCCACGGTTCGGACGAATATGCCGAGACGGTCGAACTCCGGCGTCGGTGGCTCCGTGAACCATTGGGGTTGTGTTTCACCGACCAGGAATTGGCCGCCGACGCGCACTCGCGACACCTGGCCGCCTATCTGGCCGACGAGCTGGTCGGATGCGTCGTCATAACGCCGATCGACGCGCGAACCATGCGAATGCGTCAACTGATCGTCCGGCCCGACCGCCAAAAACAGGGCGTCGGCAAGGCTCTGATCGAGCGAGCCGAGACGATTGCTCGCGAGGCGGGCTGCAACCAGATGGTTCTCCACGCGAGGGCAGCCGCCATCGGTCTCTATCAGCGGCTTGGCTACCACGGCGTCGGCGAGCCGTTCATCGAGGTGACCATTCCCCACCAAGCCATGGAAAAGGCGATTCCCGCCGCATAGCGCCCCGGGCATTTGATATTCTTCGGGTGCCACGCACATTCTACCCGTGCTCTCTCGCTTCCGGTGCCACGGGCATTCTGCCCGTTCCCGTTGACGTTCCTATCCGTGTCAAAACGCTCGGCCAAACCGCGCCGACCATTCCAACCCGGATTATTCACATGCCTATACCAACCCGAAGCGCAAGCGAGAGGAACGCAACGACTCATCGTCGCCTGCGAACACGCCCGACATTCACCAACCCGAAGCGCAAGCGAGAGGACCGCAACGACTCATCGTCGCCTGCGAATCCGCCTGACACTCTGCACACTGCACCGAAATCACAGGCTCGTGAATAATCCGGG